>NZ_JBALQL010000001.1:330231-397538 GCF_036964885.1 Bacillus sp. JJ1122
CGAGGAGGCTCAGCGCCAGCCCCTAGAAGAATTTCCCCATGAAAAAGCCGGCAGTTGAAATCAACAGTCTTGTTTAACAGCGCCAAAAACAAAAAAATAACAACCCAATAAATAGGTTGTTATCGCGGAATTATTCGTTGATATTTAATTCTTCATGGCTTGCAGCTGTTTTGAAATGAAGCTTTTCAGCGTTGATTTCTTCAAGTGCCTTGCCAACGAACTTATGTGACACATACTTATCGATTTTCGGGTCCATGTGAACCTGCATGCTGCGTGCACGCTTTGCAGCGACTGACACCAAAGAATATTTTGAATCAATTTTTGTCATTAAAGAATCAATAGAAGGATAAAGCATTTAATCTACCTCCAGCATTTTTTTATAGCGATGTTGAACTCGTTCCCTGCGGCAGTGCTCTGCAACCACGATTGCTTTCACACGCTCAGCAGCACTTTCCACATGGTCGTTCTCAACAACATAATCATATAATTCCATCATTTCGATTTCTTCTCTAGCGGCTCTCATTCTGCCTTTAATGATATCCTCCGTCTCGGTTCCCCGCGTAACGATTCGGTTTTCAAGCTCTGAAAGGCTAGGCGGTGCAAGGAAAATGAACAAACCTTCGGGAAACTTCCTGCGGACCTGGCTTGCGCCCTGGACTTCAATCTCGAGGAAAACATCCTTCCCAGCATCAAGAGTTTCGCGGACATACTCGACAGGCGTTCCGTAATAATTACCGACAAACTCTGCAAATTCAAGCAGCTGGTCCTGCTTGATCATCTCTTCGAATTCTTCCCTTGATTTGAAGAAATAATCTACTCCATTTTTCTCACCTTCCCGCGGGATCCTGGTTGTAGCTGAAACGGAGTATTCAAAAGCTGTATCCGGCTGGGAAAACAATTCTTTCCGGACCGTTCCTTTCCCAACTCCTGATGGCCCTGAAAGAACAATTAACAATCCTTTTTCCTGCATTAAAAAGTCCTACCCTTCATCAATAATATCATCCCGGTCATTCAAACGGTGGGCAACTGTCTCTGGCTGTACCGCAGAGAGAATGACATGGTCGCTGTCCATTACGATAACAGCCCTGGTCCTTCTTCCATATGTAGCATCTATTAATGACCCTCGGTCACGCGCATCCTGAATGATCCTTTTAATCGGAGCGGATTCTGGACTTACGATTGAAATGATCCTGTTCGCTGAAACAATATTGCCGAAGCCTATATTTATAAGCTTTATTGCCATGATGGTCCCCCAATCATCAGTTATTTATTTTTGCCTTGCAAAGCTCATTCTAAACGCTATTCTATATTCTGCACTTGTTCTTTAACCTTTTCAAGGAGACTTTTCATTTCGACAACTTCTCTGGCAATTCTAGAATCATTGGCTTTGGATCCAATCGTGTTGACCTCGCGATTCATTTCCTGAAGCAGAAAATCAAGTTTTCTGCCAAGAGGTTCATTCGCCTTCATGATTTCTGTGAATTGGACAACATGGCTTTCAAGCCTGGTGATTTCTTCACTGATGTCGGCTTTGTCCGCAAAAAAAGCTACTTCAGTGAGAATCCGGTCTTCATCAGCCTGCCCATCAAAAAAATCAGCCATTTTCTTGCTCAGCCTGTCCCTGTATTGCTCTACGACGTCTGGAGCGAATTGTTTTACCTTGCTGAGATTGCCTTTTAACTGCTGGATGTATTGAGCAACATCTTTCTCTAGTGCCGCTCCTTCGAGCAGGCGCATCTGGACCAGCTGTGTTCCCGCGTCCTGGATCGCAGCCAATACAAGCTGTTCAAGCTCTTCATTCTCTGTCTCATTTTCTTCAATATGAATGATTTCGTCCCGGTTGACAAGGTCACGAAGCTCGATTTCACCGCCAATGCGGTAACGGTTTTTAATCTCAGATATTTGGTGGACTAATTCGTCCAGGGCTTGCCAGTCAATATGTACACTACGGCTTACTATGCCTTCACCTTCCAAAGTTACAAATACTTCGACTCTCCCTCTTTTTATGTGTTCGCCAAGTTTTTTCTTTATTTTTTCTTCTGTTTTCAGGAGCTGGCGAGGCATGCGTATATGGAACTCACAAAAACGGTGGTTCACCGTCTTCACCTCAACATTAACGCCGAACCTTTCCGACTCAGCCTTACTCCTTCCAAATCCAGTCATACTGACGACCATTCAAGACACATCCATTCTCTATAAAAAGTCGAGTTGATCCGTGAAGGTATTTTATTTTAAGTGATAATTTAATAACAAGGCTCTTTAAACAAGGCTGTTGATTTCGTTCCATTCGCTGAGTCCGCAGGACACTGTATAGCTTCCCCGAGTCAGACCGCGCACGATGAAAATGCGTTAGCATTTTCGTAGGAGTCTGCACGCCTTCCACTACAATCAACATATTAAAAATCAACATTCAGTTTTCACAGTGCCTAATAAAAAAAGAAAGGCAATAGAGCCTTCTCTATTACCTAACGGATTATATCATATTTCTTTTTGTTTTTCTTGCAAAAAATGTTCCGGCAAGCAAAAATGTAGGAACTGCAGATAATCCAATGATCAACAGCCAGTCAGCAGGCAGGATGGATACAGTATGGAAGATCGGCTGGAGCATTGGAGAGTATATGACCGCAAGAACCATAACAAGTGAAGATATTACTGACCATACAAGATATTTATTGCCAAATGGATTGCGGGCAAATACAGATTTTTCACTTCTGCAATCAAACACATGGATTAGCTGTGCCATCACGAGTGTGGCGAATGCAATTGTCTGGGCATAGGCAAGCTCTTCTGGATTTCTTCCGTAAACAACCATAAACGCGATCAGCGTCACTAAACCGATTAAGAATCCTCTTGAAACCACTTTCCAGCCTAACCCCCGGGCAAATACCCCTTCTTTTGGATGGCGGGGCGAGCGCTTCATCACATCTTCTTCGGGCTGGTCCAAACCAAGTGCCATAGCAGGCAGTCCGTCGGTCACGAGATTGACCCAAAGGATTTGAATCGGTACGAGGGGAAGTGGTAACCCCAAAATCATCGCGAATAACATGACCAGAATCTCCCCTACATTTGACGCAAGTAAATACCGGATGAACTTTCTAATATTTTCATAGATGTTCCGGCCTTCTTTGATCGCAGCTTTGATGGTTGCAAAGTTATCATCGAGCAGTACCAAGGATGATGCTTCTTTCGCTACATCTGTACCCGTGATCCCCATGGCTACTCCAATATCAGCAGCCTTAATCGCCGGGGCGTCATTGACCCCATCTCCGGTCATTGCCACAATATGTCCTCTATTTTGAAGAGCCTTAACGATTTTCAGCTTATGTTCTGGTGATACTCTAGCAAAAACAGAAACGTCATCTACAACATCTTCAAGCTCGGTAACTGACATCTCCGTCAGTGTCTTGCCATCAATGACTTTACTGTCCTTTGTCAGAATTCCAAGCTGTTTTGCAATTGCTTTTGCAGTGATTACATGGTCCCCGGTAATCATCACCGTTTTTATTCCTGCATCACGGCATTCTTTTACCGCCGTTTTAACCTCTGGTCGCGGCGGATCAATCATTCCCTGCAATCCGATGAATGTCAACCCTTTTTCAGCTTCATTTTCATGAAGGACCACTGTATTATCAGAAACAGGCTTGAATGCGATCGCAATCGTCCTCAATGCGTTTCCAGCGAGTTCATCAATCGCTGCCTGGACTTTGGACGTCATTTCCTTGGAAAGCAATTGCTGTCTTTGATCCCAAAGAATTGATTCACTCAATCCGATCAACACATCAGGGGCTCCTTTAACGACAGCGAACTTTCTTCCATTTTTGTCTTTAACAATCATACTCATCATTTTCCGCTTTGAATCAAATGGGAATTCATTAACAATTTCAAACTGATTCAGCAGGCTTGGCCTTCGATAGCCAGCTTTCATCGCTGCCACCAAAAGTGCCCCCTCGGTGGGATCGCCATCAATGGCATATTCATCATCTTTCTCAATGATTTCAGAATGATTGCAGATCATGCCAAACGTCAAAAGCTGCTGAAGTGATTTTTCAGACTGAGGATCAATGCTGCTTCCTTTGTGAAAGAATGAGCCTGTTGGTGAATATCCTACACCATCGACAGTCCAGGTTTTACCTCCGCTCCACAAATGTGTTACGGTCATTTTGTTTTGAGTCATCGTGCCTGTTTTATCCGAGCATATAACAGAAGCACAGCCAAGCGTTTCTACCGCAGGCAGTTTCCTGACAATGGCATTCTTCCTGATCATCCTCTGGACGCCAAGCGACAATGCAACGGTAACGATTGCCGGCAGTCCTTCTGGTATCGCTGCAACCGCCAAACTGACACCTGCAAGGAACATTGTGTATAAATCGTGCCCTTGGAGGACTCCGATCCCTACCACTAATAAAGTAAGGAATAAAGCAGCAGTTATCAGTATTTTCCCAAGCTGTTCAAGTCTCCGCTGCAATGGGGTTTCTTGGATTTCAGCTGTTTGCAGAAGATCGGCAATTTGGCCCATTGCTGTTTTCATTCCTGTAGCTACAACAACGCCAGTACCGCTTCCCCTTGTAACCATCGTACCCATGAAAGCCATATTTTCCATATCACCCAGACCTGGATTAGGAATTCTTAATGGGCTTGTATTCTTTTGAACCGGGACAGATTCACCCGTAAGCGCTGATTCTTCTATCTCCAGACTCCAGGACTCAATCAACCGGATATCTGCACCAATCCGGTCACCAGAGGTGAATTTCAATATGTCACCTGGCACTGTATCCTTAGATGGGATTTTAACCCATCCGCCATCCCTTAAAGCATGAACTTGCGGCGCTGACAATTCTTTAAGAGCATCTAGTGATTTTTCCGCTTTCCTTTCCTGAAAAAAGCCTAAAATGCCATTCACAAGCACAATTGCAATAATCGCGATGGCATCAACCATTTCACCGAGAAGGCCAGAGATCAAAGTGGCCGCCAGCAATACAAGTACCATGAAATCCTTGAACTGACTAAAGAATAATAACAGGGCTGATTGCTTTTCCCCTTCAGCTAATATATTAGACCCATGCTGCTCTCGTCTGCTTTTTACTTCCTTTTCATCCAATCCTTCTGTAAAATCTGTTCTTAAGGCGCTGGCAATTTCGTTTTCATTCATTTCATGGAACTTCATGGGGCCATCACACTTCCTCCTTCAAAATAGAACCTGTTTGTCCTCATATACAGAAATCATATTCAGCCCTGTCCTAAAAAATGCTAATATGGATAAGAAAAGCGGAAACAGAAGTACGTAGTAAAAGGAACGGCGACTAACTACGCCACCGGAGTTTCCAGGAGGCGAAATAGACAACCGGCCCATGGGCTAAGCGCTTGAGCTAGCCAACTTAAATTCTTTTAATAAGAAACACTCCACCGCCTTGCGAAATGGCGATGGAGCAAGACATAAACAAAAAGGATGTATTGCCAATGTCATTTGATGGATTGTTTACAAGAGCTATAACGAATGAACTTTCCTCCCTTCTAAAAGGAGGGCGTATCAATAAAATCCACCAGCCTTATAAAAATGAGATTATCCTGGCTGTCAGAGCGAACGGAGTGAACCATAAATTGCTGTTGTCCGCGCACCCGAGCTATGCCAGGGTCCAGCTTACAAATGAGCAATATGACAATCCCAATGAACCGCCAATGTTCTGCATGTTATTGCGGAAGCATCTCGAAGGCTCCATAATTGAAGATATTCAGCAATCTGGTCTTGACCGGATGATTATTTTTGAAGTAAAAGGAAGGAATGAACTCGGGGATGTATCTTACAAGCAGCTGATCGTAGAAATCATGGGCCGCCACAGCAATATCATCATTGTTGATAAGAACAGGAATGTCATTCTCGATAGCATCAAGCATATTTCCTTTGCGGTAAATACACATCGCGCCATTATGCCTGGTCAGGAATATATCATGCCTCCGCAACAGGACAAGTTAAATCCTTTGGAAGCAAATGGCGATGATGTTTTGAGAGCCATCGATTTCAACTCAGGCAATCTCGATAAACAGCTTGTTTCAAGATTTGCTGGAATATCGCCTATTTTAGCCAGGGAGATCGTCTTCAAGACAGGCCTTGCGAATCGGTTGACACTTCCAGAAACGTTTATCGCTGTTATGAATGATATAAAGAATCATATTTACAAGCCATCTATAACCTACGGAAATACGAAGGAAGCTTTTTATCTCCTTCCCCTCGAACATCTGAAAGGGGAAGTAAAAACTTACGATTCGTTAAGCAGCCTTCTTGACCGCTTTTATTTTGGCAAGGCTGAACGTGACCGGGTAAAACAGCAGGGAAATGATCTGGAACGGTTGATCATTAATGAAAAAGAAAAAAACGAGAAGAAAATCAAAAAGCTTGAGTCTACTTTGGAGGATGCAAAGAAGGCTGAGCAATTTCAGTTATATGGTGAACTGCTGACTGCAAATATTTTCATGGCTCAAAAAGGCATGAAGGAACTGACCGTGGTGAACTATTATGATGAAGATGGCGCAACAATTACCATCCCGCTTGAGCCAAGAAAAACACCATCAGAAAATGCACAAAAATATTTTACAAAATATCAAAAAGCCAAGAACTCTGTCAATATCGTTATCGAGCAAATCGAACTTGCTAAGGCGGAGGCCGCTTATTTCGATGCCCTTCTCCAGCAGGTAGAGGCAGCATCGCCAAAGGATATCGAGGAAATCAGAGAAGAGCTTGTGGAAGGCGGCTATATTCGGGCACGTCAGAAAAAATCATATAAAAACAAACAAAATCAAAAGCCAGTACTTGAGAAATATCAATCTTCAGATGGAACAGAAATCATTATCGGCAAAAACAATAAGCAAAACGATTATTTAACAAATAAGGCAGCCGCAAGAGATGATATTTGGCTCCATACAAAAGATATACCTGGATCACATGTTGTCATCCGGAGTAAGGAGCCTGCTGAAGAAACCATACTTGAAGCAGCACAGATTGCCGCCTATTTTAGCAAAGCTCGTAATTCAAGCTCTGTGCCAGTCGACTTCACAAAGGTCCGCCATGTGAAAAAACCGGCTGGAGCAAAGCCTGGTTTTGTGATTTATGACCAGCAGCAGACTGTGTACGTCACACCTGATGAAGATATGATTTTGAAATTAAAACAGTAAGATATGCAAAACCCGCCTTGAATTTTGTTCAGGCGGGTTTGTCATTTAAAGCTTTATTATCGTTTATTCATTGCTCCGCCCCACTCAGCAGGGTTCTTTCTCCACTCTGCCAAACTTTCCAAATTTTCTTTAGAGATAAGCCCTTTTTCCTCCGCTAAATTTGAAAGAGTCGTAAAGTCTGTCAGGGAATGGGCTGATATTCTTGCTGACTGCAATTGCTGCTTACCTTTTTCAAGCTCGTATGTAAAGATCGATACTACTCCGAGTACTTCACAACCTGCTTCACGTAATGCATCGACAGCTTCGATCACGCTGCCTCCTGTTGAAATCAGGTCTTCCACTACGACAACCTTCTGCCCTGCAGTAACCCTGCCTTCTATCTGGTTGCCCTTACCGTGCTCTTTCGCTTTAGAACGGACATAGCTCATTGGAAGGTCCATAAGTTCACTGACCCATGCTGCATGAGGAATTCCCGCTGTTGCTGTTCCTGCGATGACTTCTGCATCTTGAAAATGCTCTACTATCAGGTTTTTCAATCCATCAGCAACTTTCCTGCGAACTTCCGGGTATGATAGGGTCAGGCGGTTATCGCAATAGATTGGGGACTTTAAGCCAGACGACCATGTGAATGGTGAGTCTGGCTGTAAGCTAACGGCTTCAATTTCGAGCAAAGCTCCTGCTATCTCTTTTTTCATTTATAAACACCCTTCCATTCATTTTTGATCGTCAAATAGCTTTCAAGAGGATTGACAGACCTTGTAATTGGCCTGCCGACGACAATTGCCGATATGCCCTGTTCTCTGGCAAACTTCGGCGTTGCGACTCTCTTCTGGTCCTGCAGCTCATTGCTAGTCGGGCGGATCCCGGGTGTCACTGTCAAAAATTGTGACCCTAACCGGCTTTGAATCAATTGCGCCTCATGTGGAGAACAAACTACTCCATCAAGTCCAGAACTTTGAGCAAGTCTGGCATAGTTCATTACTGAATCTATCAGGGACACTCCAATCAGCTGTTCTTGGCTTACTTGAGCATCTGATGTACTAGTGAGTTGGGTGACAGCAATACAATGCGGCCGCTTTCTGCCTGCCTCAGTTCCTGCAACCAGTCCTTCCATAGCGGCAGCCATCATGGCTGAGCCGCCGGCCGCATGAACGTTTACCAAATCGCAGCCAAGTCTCGCTATAACCTTCATCGCACTTTTGACAGTATTGGGTATGTCGTGAAGTTTCAAGTCCAGAAATATTTTGTGGTTCAGCATTTTCAACTCTTCGATGATCGCTGGGCCTTCTGAGTAGAACAGTTCCATACCGACCTTCACAAAAAGCTGCTCTTGTTCAAATGGCTGAAGGAACTCCAGTACCTTAGCTTTATTCGGGAAATCAAGGGCGATAATAAGTGAGTCTCTCATTCTTCTTCCAGCTCCTCCCTGTCAATTCTGAAATATGGTCAACCCAAAGCTTTGTAAGTATTTCTGGTAATTCATCAATAATTTTCGGACAAATAAATGGATCAACAAAATTTTGCGTTCCAACTGCTGTAGCACTTGCCCCGGCCAGGAAAAATTCGACTACATCCTCTGCAGACTGAATTCCTCCCATTCCGATAATTGGAATTGATACATGCTGACTCACCTCATAAATCATCCTGATTGCCACTGGTTTAACGGCAGGACCTGACAACCCTCCGGTCTTATTTGCAAGAATTGGCTGGCCTGTCATTAAATCAATCCTCATACCAAGCAATGTGTTGATCATGGTAAGTCCGTCAGCACCGCCATCTTCTACTGCCCTGGCTATTTTCACAATATCGGCAACATTAGGAGACAGCTTCACATACACAGGAACATCTGACACATTCTTTACCTTTTTTGTGAGTGCCTTAGCCATATCGGGATCAGTCCCAAATGCAATCCCGCCTGTTTTAACATTCGGGCAGGAAATGTTTAATTCCAGAGCTTTTACATTTAGCGCTTTTGACAACTTTTCAGCTACAGCTATATAATCATCCTCTGTGGAACCTGCTATGTTCGCAATAATCGGGACTTCAAACTTCTCTAGCCATGACAATTCTTCGTCGTACACTTTATCTAATCCAGGGTTCTGCAGGCCAATTGCATTTAGCATTCCGCCAGAAGTCTCTGCTACCCTTGGAGTAGGATTGCCAAACCGAGGCTCGGGAGTCGTTGCTTTCACCATGATTGCCCCAAGCTTGCTTAGGTCGTATAACTGGCTGAATTCTTTCCCAAAACCAAAGCAGCCCGATGCAGGCATGATTGGATTTTTTAAATTCAAGCCAGGCAATTGAATGGCTAATGGATTCATATGACAACCTCCCCTGCCGCGAATACCGGACCATCGCTGCATACTTTTTTATATGAGAAGCCATTTGGATCTTCTTTCGTATGGCAAACACATGCGAAGCACGCCCCGATACCGCAGCCCATCCGTTCTTCTAGAGAAAGATAGATTTCAGGAGCATATTGTCCCGACTCTATTGCCCTCAGCATTGGAGTCGGGCCGCAGGCAAACACGATGTCTGCATGGATTTCTGACAGAATATCGGTTACATAACCCTGCGTTCCATATGATCCATCTACTGTCGCAACATAAACTTCCCCGTATTTAGCTAACTCTTTTTCATAAAAAACCGCACTAGCAGACTGGAATCCTATGATACTCATAACCGATACTCCATTTTGTGCAAGCTGTTTCGCAAGTTCGAACATCGGAGGCACTCCTACTCCTCCACCAACCAGGACTGCCGTGTCTCCCGGCCTCGCTTCATTTACAGGGAATCCATTTCCTAAAGGTCCAAGTACATCCACTTCTTCTCCAGCTCTTTTTTCAGCAAGCAGGGATGTGCCTTTTCCCTGCTTACGGTATATGATAGTGAATGTTCCGTTATCCTGATCGATTGCTGCAATGCTGATTGGCCTGCGAAGGAGCGGATCAAAACCATCCGCCACCTTTACATGGACAAATTGCCCTGGGTCAGACATCTCCGAAGTAATGGCACCTTTTAAAATTAATTCATAGATACTTTCAGCAATTTGCCTGTTACTTATAACCATGCACTTTTCTTGCCTGATCATGTAAGGACACCCACTTTACCCGCTTTCATTGGCGCTAGTGCCTCCGCTGAAAATGTCATTGATTCAATGACTTTGAGGATTGCTGCCGCTGTATCGAGTGAGGTTAAGCATGGCACACCATTTTCTACCGACTCACGGCGGATGCGGAAGCCATCCCTCTGAGGCTGTTTTCCTTTAGTCAGTGTATTGATTACAAACTGCGCTTCACCGCTGCGGATGACATCCAATAGGCTATGGCCTTCTGAACCAATTTTGCCTATCGTTTTAACTCGGACTCCCGCATTTTCCAGATAGTTTGCCGTTCCCTCTGTCGCCATCAATTGGTAGCCTATATTCGTGAACCTTTTGGCAAGTGACAATGCTTCTTCCTTATCCTTATCAGCAACCGTCAACAAAACTGTACCGAATTCCTGGATTTTCATTCCAGCAGCAATCATCCCTTTATAGAGAGCTTTTTCAAGTGTGCTGTCCTTACCCATCACTTCACCAGTCGATTTCATTTCAGGCCCAAGCGTAATGTCAACGCGACGCAATTTTTCAAAAGAGAACACCGGTACCTTAACAAACACTCCGTCTTGTTCCGGTACAATGCCTGAATCATAGCCCTGCTCTTTCAGGTTTTGTCCAAGTATCACTTTAGTTGCGATCCTTGCCATTGGCACGTTCGTGATTTTGCTTAGGAAGGGAACGGTGCGGCTTGAACGCGGGTTGACCTCAAGCACATAGACTTCATCATTGGTGATGACATACTGAATATTCAGCAGTCCGACGATATTCAAGCCTCTTGCAAGATCCATTGTGTAGGAAACAAGCTTTTGTTTCACATTTTCGCTTAGACTTTGAGGAGGGTATACACCGATAGAATCGCCCGAGTGTACTCCCGCTCTCTCGATATGCTCCATGATTCCCGGAATCAGCACTGTTTCACCATCTGATATCGCATCGACTTCTACTTCTTTTCCTGTTAGATAGCGGTCAATCAATACAGGGTATTCAGGATTAATTTTTACTGCGTTCTTCATGTAATGCAAGAGTTCGGATTCCTTATAGACAATTTCCATTGCCCTGCCGCCAAGCACATAAGAAGGGCGGACAAGTACCGGATAACCGATTTCAGCAGCGATTTTTGCTGCTTCTTCAACAGACATCGCTGTTTTCCCCTTTGGCAGAGGGATATTAAGGTTTGTAAGTGCATGTTCAAATTTATCGCGGTCCTCGGCACGATCAAGATCCTCAAGGCTCGTTCCAAGTATCTTTACGCCTCGCTCTACAAGCTTTGAAGCTAGATTGATCGCTGTTTGTCCGCCAAATTGAACAACCGCCCCGATTGGATTTTCCAGGTTAATGATATTCATAACATCCTCGATTGTCAGCGGTTCGAAATATAATTTATCCGAGATGCTGAAATCAGTGGATACTGTTTCGGGATTGTTATTTACAATGATTGCTTCATAGCCTGCTTCCTTGATAGCTTTTACAGAATGGACAGTTGCATAGTCAAACTCGATGCCCTGACCAATGCGGATTGGGCCAGATCCTAGAACAATCACGCTCGGCTTGTCGGTCACTACAGACTCATTTTCTTCTTCATAGGTGCTATAAAAATATGATGTTTCCGACTCAAATTCTGCCGCACACGTATCAACCATTTTAAAGACGGGAATCAGTCCATTCTTTAATCTCCATTGATAAACATCATTTTCGTCTACTTCCCATAGCTGGGAGATGACTTTATCTGAAAAACCTTTCTGTTTTGCTGTTCTCGCTGTCTCAATATCAAACGGGTTTTGAGTGATTACCTGCTCAAAATCTATTAATCTAGCTAATTTATGAAGGAAGAATAGGTCAATTTTGCTCCAGCTGTGCAGCGTTTCAAATGATATTCCTCTTCTGATTGCCTCTGCAAGGTAAAATAATCTTTCGTCCCCAGCTTTGCGAATTCTTTTTTCCAGCAGTTCATCATGAATGTCACTGCTATTTTTCAAAGAAAGATGTGTGACGTCCGCTTCAAGGGAACGGATTGCCTTTAAGAGTGATTCTTCGAAATTCCGGCCAATCGCCATTACTTCCCCAGTTGCTTTCATCTGGGTTCCAAGTGTACGGTTGGCAGATTCGAACTTATCGAATGGCCAGCGCGGGATTTTTGTTACCACATAGTCAAGCGCAGGCTCAAAACAAGCGTATGTTTTACCTGTAACTGGGTTCAGCATTTCATCAAGAGTCAACCCTACCGCAATCTTAGCTGCAAGCTTTGCGATGGGATATCCAGTTGCTTTTGATGCAAGGGCTGAAGAACGGCTGACACGTGGATTGACTTCGATAACATAATAATTAAAGCTGTCTGGATCAAGTGCTAGCTGAACGTTACAGCCACCCTCAATCTTTAGTGCCCTGATAATTTTCAAACTCGCGTTACGAAGCAGCTGATATTCTCTGTCACTTAATGTCTGGCTCGGTGCGACGACAATGGAGTCTCCTGTATGGACTCCGACTGGATCAAAGTTCTCCATATTGCAGACAACAATGGCATTGTCATTACTGTCCCGCATCACTTCATACTCAATTTCCTTGAATCCGGCAATGCTTTTTTCAAGTAAGCATTGACCTACTGGACTGTTTTTTATACCGCTAGTCACAATTTCAATCAGTTCTTTTTCATTGCTGCAGATTCCGCCGCCAGTTCCGCCCATAGTGAATGCAGGTCGGACAATGACCGGATATCCGATTTTTTCTACAAAAGCATATGCTTCTTCAAGGCTGTGGATGATATCACTGTCAGGAACAGGCTGGCCTAACTCATTCATCAGGTTTCTGAATAGCTCCCTGTCCTCGGCCTGGTTGATCGCGTCAAGTTTCGTGCCAAGGATTTCAACACCGCATTCTTCTAGCACTCCTGACTTTGCCAGTTCCACCGCCAGATTCAGTCCAGTCTGCCCTCCCAATGTTGGCAGGATGGCATCAGGACGTTCCTTGCGGATGATTCTTGATACAAACTCGAGAGTAAGCGGCTCGATGTACACAACATCGGCGATTTCAGTATCAGTCATGATTGTCGCTGGATTGGAATTGACGAGGATGACTTTATAGCCTTCTTCCCTCAAAGCGATGCACGCCTGAGTTCCGGCATAATCAAATTCTGCAGCCTGCCCGATGATGATTGGGCCTGACCCAATTACTAAAATACTGTTTACATCTTTACGCTTTGGCATTTGCGACAGCCTCCCTTTTCTCTGCTTCTACGATGTCTAAAAATTGATTGAATAATCCGTTTGCATCTTCTGGACCAGGAGACGCTTCCGGGTGGTACTGGACTGTAAATGCCGCAGCATTTTTATGCGAAAGTCCTTCTATTGTTCCGTCATTCAAGGCGATATGTGTGACTTCCAGCTCTGTCCCCATGACTGAATCTTCTTTTACGGTATAGCCATGGTTCTGCGATGTAAGAGCAATTTTTCCGGTATTTAAATCCTTGACCGGATGGTTAGAGCCGCGGTGACCAAACTTCATTTTCTCTGTGTCAGCTCCGCATGCCAGTGCGAATAGCTGATGTCCCAGGCAAATTCCGAACATCGGTATCTTGCCAATCAAGCCCTTGATCATTTCGATTGCTTCAGGAACATCCTTTGGATCCCCAGGGCCGTTAGAAAGCATTATGCCATCCGGGCTTAAACTAAGGATTTCCTGGGAAGTTGTGTTGTAAGGCACAACAATCACATCACAATTCCGATCATTCAATTCTCTTAAAATGCCGTGCTTCAGCCCAAAGTCAACCAGTACGATACGGTGCCCCCGGCCAGGGCTTGGGTACGGAGTTTTCGTTGATACTTGCCTTACCTGATCGTTTGGCAATGTTTTGCCTCTTAGTGAAGCAATAATATCTTCAGGATTTTCTTCTATTCCGCAAATCGTACCCTTTAATGTACCGTGCTGACGGATGATTTTCGTCAGTTTCCTAGTATCAATGCCTGCGATTGCAGGGATGTTCTTCATTTTCAAGTATGTGTCGAGCGGCAATTCAGATCGCCAGTTTGAAGGGAATTCAGCATTTTCTTTTACTACGAGTCCTTGGACAGCAGGACTGATCGACTCAAAGTCGTCACGGTTTATTCCGTAATTTCCAATCAACGGGTACGTAAGGGTAACAATCTGTCCGCAGTAAGATGGATCTGACAGTATTTCCTGATAGCCAGTCATGCCAGTGTTAAAAACAACCTCGCCTGCAGTCGATGCTTCACTTCCGAATCCTTCTCCAATAAATATCGTTCCATCCTCTAAAATCAGCTGTTTCTTCATGCTGTTACACATCCTTTATCCCAGACTATTTTTCCTTCGGCAATCGTTAATGTTGGCCATCCTTTACAGCTCCAGCCAGCAAATGGTGTGTTTTTTCCTTTTGATAAAAATTCATCTGGATTGATTTCTCTTTTCTCTTCCAGGTCGATCAATACTAAGTCCGCAGCTGCCCCGACCTTTACTTCACCGTACGTGAGCCCGAAAGCAGCTGCAGGTTTTACCGTCAAAAAGTCAATTAGCTGGTTCAGTGTAAGAATGTTTGTTTCTACTAAATGTGTATATAAGAGCGGGAATGCTGTTTCCAGTCCCACTATACCGAAGGGTGCAAGTTCTATGCCCTCTGCTTTTTCCTCGCTCGTATGTGGTGCATGGTCAGTGGCGATAAAATCAATCGTGCCATCGAGCAAACCCTCGATTAATGCTTCTTGATCCGCTTTCCCTCTCAATGGAGGATTCATTTTATAATTACCATCGTTTCCTGGTATGTCTTCTTCATTTAAAAGCAAATGATGCGGTGTGACCTCAGCAGTGACTTTAATGCCATATCTCTTAGCATCCCTTACAGCTCTGACCGATTCTTTTGTGCTGATATGGCATACGTGATAATGGCATCCCGCCTTTTCAGCGAGAAGGATATCCCTTGCAATATGTACGGACTCACAAACAGAAGGAATTCCGTTGAATCCTAGTTCTGCAGATTTCTTCCCTTCGTGCAGGGAGCCTTTATTAATTAATGTATTGTCTTCACAGTGAGCGACGACGGCCATGTCCAGCTCTGCTGCCCTTTTCATTGCCTCAAGCATCATTCCAGCTGACTGTACTCCTACTCCATCATCGGTTAATGCGAATGCTCCAGCGTCCTTTAATTCTGCAAAGTCTGTAAGTTCCTGTCCAAGCTCTCTGACCGTAATCGATGCATACGGCAGGACTCTGACTGAAGCCGTGTCCTTGATTTTTTCCTGCAGCCACTCCATCTGAGCTTTTGAATCAGGAACTGGCCTTGTGTTTGGCATGGCAGCTACGGTAGTGAAGCCGCCTTTTGCCGCGGCAAGTGTACCTGTAGCGATTGTTTCTTTCTTCTCACCGCCTGGTTCTCGTAAATGGACATGGAGATCAACAAATCCCGGAGCAATTAATTTTCCACCTGCATCGATGATTTGACTGGCATTGGTTGTCAGATTAACGCCTATATGTGCTATTTTCCCATCTTTTATTAAGATATCTATTGCTTCAAATCCGGTTTCAGTAAGCAATTTGCCATTTTTGATTAACATCGACATGTACGTTTCCCCCATTCCTATTTTCAAGTGCCCTTTTCAAGACTGCCATTCTTACATGAACTCCATTTTCCATTTGCTTAAAAATCCTTGATCTTGGGCTTTCAACCAATTCATCAGCGATTTCTACTCCGCGATTGACTGGCGCTGGATGAAGGATGATACTTCCAGGCTTCATCTTCTTTTCTCTTTCAATCGTTAAACCGAATCTTTTATGATAAGCTTCTTTTTCAAAAAGCGCAGTGCCATCATGCCTTTCATGCTGGACGCGAAGCAGCATTACTGCGTCTGCTTTCTGGATTGCCTCATCTGTTTCCATATAACAGCAGCCAGCAGGAAGCTCATTTTTCCCTATCCATTCTTTCGGTCCTGAAAAAATCACTTTGGCTCCCAGTCTTATTAGGGCATCAGCATTTGACCTTGCGACACGGCTGTGAAGGATATCGCCGATAATCGCCACTTTAAGGCCCGTGAACTTTCCAAACTCCTGCTGGATTGTCAATAAATCAAGCAATGATTGGGTTGGGTGATGCCCACGCCCGTCCCCGGCATTAATGATCGGTATTGAGATACCTTTTTCAAGTTCATTGAAATAACTGTCGGCGCTATGCCTGATGACCAGGGCGTCCAGGCCGATTGCTTCGAGCGTCCTGACCGTGTCATATAATGTTTCACCCTTTAGGACACTTGAGGTTTGAACCTCGAATGGTATCACTTCGAGACCTAGCTTCCTTTCTGCCATCTCGAAGCTGGATTTTGTCCTCGTGCTTGGCTCGAAAAACAAATTGCTGATAAATGTTTTTTTGGTGGGCTGCCATGATTGCCCTTTTGAAAATTCACTCGCTGACATTAAGATGTCCTCGATTTCTTTTATACTCAACTGTGAGGTCGTAAGAAGGTCCTTTTTCATTTTTATATCCTCCCGTTCAGCAAGAATCCCGATAAAAAAGCACCCTGTCATTTAAACAGGGTGCTTTGCCATGAACTTGCCGGCATAAAACCAGTTGATGCTGGTTTTATGTGTAGTCGAATAAGCCGGTTCGCTCATAACACCCTTCTAAGCCTCTCTGGACTTTATTAAAAGGTGATACTATGCTACATCGTTCTTTTTCTCAGTTTTTTTTTCTGCTTCAACTTCAAACATATCTTCTTCAATTTCCGGGCGGCCAGGCAGGATGATGTTCAACGCTACACCAATGATAGCTGCCAGCGCCATACCCTGAATTTGGAATTGCTCAGATACCTTTATGAATGCTCCGCCGATTCCGATTACAAGAATGACGGAAGAGATGATCAAGTTTCTCGTATTACCAAAATCAATTTTGCTGTCGACCAGCATCCTCAGACCAGATGAAGCGATGATTCCGAAAAGCAGGATGGATACGCCGCCCATGACTGGCGTTGGGATTGAGCTGATCAAGGCAGTGATTTTACCGACGAATCCGAAAACAGTTGCGATAACCGCTGCTCCTAGCAGCACATAGACACTGTACACCCTTGTGATTGCCAGGACACCGATATTTTCACCATATGTTGTTTTGGGCGGTCCGCCGATCAACCCAGAAATCATTGTTGCCATTCCGTCGCCAAGGATGGAGCGGTGAAGGCCTGGTTCTTTGATATAGTCACGGCCGACTACCTTGCTCAGGACAAGCTGATGGCCAATGTGTTCAGATAAAGTTACGATGGCTACAGGTACCATCAGGAGGATGATATCCAGGTTGATGCTTACTTTATAATCCACAAATGGGAAGATGAAGTCAGGCATTTCAAACCAGCCGGCATTTTGTACAATTGAGAAATCTACGATTCCAATTGCTAGTGAATAAACATACCCTACAATGATTCCAGCAAGGATTGGAACCATGCTCAGCATTCCTTTTGCGTATATTGAGAACACGATTGTTGCAGCAAGTGTTACAAGTGCTGCTGAGAAGTGAAGCAGGCTGTATTCTGTTGTGCCAGGGACGTTCATTGCCATGTTTACTGCTGTACCCGCAAGCGCAAGTCCAATAACGATGATGACTGGTCCGACTACTACTGGCGGCAATAATCTCATGATCCAGTGATAGCCAGCCTTTTTGATTATCAAGGCTACGATTCCGTAAACAAGACCCGCAAGGAAGGTTCCAACCATCGCCGATCCTGGTCCGCCAGCTGCTTTCGCTGCGATGATCGGCGCGATGAAAGCGAATGAAGAGCCAAGGTAAGCTGGGACTTGGAATTTGGTGATGATCAGGAATGCGATTGTTCCTAGTCCGCTTGAGATCAAGGCGATTGCCGGACTTAGGCCGACTAAATAAGGTACAAGGATTGTGGCGCCAAACATGGCGAATAAGTGCTGAAGACTTAATGTGAACCATTGAATGGGTGCTGGTCTATCTTTGATATCGAGTATTGGTTTGTTCATTGTTTTTCCCCCTTCGTTTTATGACACTATTTAAACAAAAAACCCTCTTTGCCAGAAGGTGCAAAGAGGGTATGGGTAAGAAAACCCGCACAAACCAACGCTTGTGCTCCCCCTTTTCAGCCTCTCTGGACTGTATTAAAAGGGCGCTATTTATTTTTCGTAAATGCTTACGCGTTCTTCTTCATCCACTTCCTGCAGTTCGACAACAATTTTTTCTGAGCTGGAAGTCGGAATGTTTTTTCCTACAAAATCAGCTCTGATCGGCAGCTCCCTATGGCCCCGGTCCACAAGCACCGCAAGCTGGATTGTCGCAGGGCGGCCAATGTCGATCAATGCATCCATTGCAGCGCGGACTGTCCTGCCTGTATACAGTACATCATCCACAAGAATAACCTTCTTATTCCCAATATCCACCGGGATGTCAGAACCTCTTACTTCTGGTTCAAGGTCATTTGTCTTCTTCGTCAGGTCATCGCGATAAAGTGTGATGTCCAGTTCTCCGACCGGCATTTCAGCTCCTTCAATCTCACGGATTCTATCTGCCAGCCTTCGGGCAATATAAATTCCTCTAGTGCGAATCCCAACTAGGACACAATCTTCAATTCCCTTGTTTCTCTCAATGATTTCATGGGCTATTCTCGTTAGTGCTCTTCTAATTCCCTGATTGTCTAACACAACTGCTTTTTCAGTCATTTGTTTTCACTCCTTCTCTCTTTACGGTTGAAAACGGATCTAAAAACCAAAAAACCCTCCTGCCTGTAAAGGCAAGAGGGTAAACGACGTTGTAAGTATGCAGCAGAACATCCAGTGATGACTGTTGCAAATCCGTTTCCTTCTCAGCCTCACGGGACTGTCTCTTAAAGGACTTATTAAACTATAGTCATCTTAAGATACTTGTAGAACTTTGTCAACGATTTTCTCTGAAATCATTTAAAAGCTCTTCGAAATATGATGGCAGCGGTGCCTCAAATTCGACGTACTCACCGGTTCTTGGGTGATTAAAGCCAAGGAGTCCCGCATGAAGAGCCTGTCCCCCAATATCAAGAGTCTTTTTAGGTCCGTATTTCGGGTCCCCAGCAAGCGGATATCCAATATATTTCATATGGACGCGAATTTGGTGAGTGCGGCCAGTCTCAAGCTGACATTCCACAAACGTGAAATCATTGAAACGCTCAAGTACGTTAAAATGAGTAACGGCATGCTTCCCATTATCAACGACCGTCATACTCTGGCGGTCTTTCGTATCCCTGCCAAGCGGAGCGTCGATCGTGCCAAAATCATGCTGGATGTTACCATGAACCAGCGCCTTATATTTCCTGGTTACAGTCTTGGCAACAAGCTGGTTCACCAGGCTTTCATGAGCTAAATCATTTTTGGCAACCATAAGCAAACCTGATGTATCCTTATCGATTCTGTGGACAATTCCCGGTCGCAGCACGCCATTAATCCCAGATAAATCCTTGCAATGTGCCATCAAGCCATTTACCAGTGTTCCTGTCATATGCCCTGGAGCAGGGTGAACAACCATTCCTTTAGGTTTGTTTACAACAAGGACATCCTGATCCTCATAAAAAATCTCTAAATTCATTTCTTCCGGTACAACATCCAATGCTTCAGGTTCTGGAATGCTGATTACAAGCCTGTCTTCCAAGCTGCATTTATAATTTGTTTTTACCGGAGCACCATTAACAAGGACATTGCCATCCTTGATCCATTGCTGCACCTGGCTTCTTGACCATTCCGGATCAAGCGTTGATACAACTTTATCTATTCTGTCACCAGCCTGAGTATCACTGATGATGTGTTCCATTTTCTCCATATGCTTTTCTTTTCGCCTCTCTCTCTTCCCTGATCATATCAATCATCAACAAACCTACACCAATAACAAGTGCAGAATCAGCTATATTGAAAATTGGGAAATCGTACCCGAAAATATATGTGTTAATGAAATCAACAACTTCTTTTCGGAACAGCCTGTCTAAAAAGTTCCCGATCGCTCCCCCCAGCATAAAGCCAAGTGAAACACCGAGCAGGAGCTTTCCTTTAGCTGCTTTCTGAATATAAATGACAAGGCCAACAATTACAACGATGGTTATAACATAAAAAAACCACATTTGCCCCTGCAGGATTCCCCATGCTGCACCACGATTGCGGTGAGAGGTGATGTAAAAAAAGTTTTCAATAACCTGGATGCTATCTCCAAGTTCCATGTTTTTAACGATCATCCATTTTGTCAGCTGGTCAAGCAAAATAACAAAAAGTGCAATTATGTAATAAAACACAAAGGTAACCTCCACATTCAGCAATTCATTACCTTTGCATTTTAGCACATATAAGACGAAAACGACAGATATTCTAGAGTACAGGTGTTGATTATAGTTGTTCACAAATCCTAATTTATATTCTTAAGGATCTGTTTAACAAGTCTGTTGATTTCTGTTCCAGGAGCTTCGCTTTCCGAGGGACTGGAGCTGAGCCTCCTCGTCGCTTCACTCCTGCGGGGTCTCACCTGACCAGCTGCGACAGCAGGACACTGATTTGCTTCCTCGAATCTGCCCACGCACGATGAAAATGCTTAAGCATTTTCGGAGGAGTCTTCGCACCCTCCACTACAATCAACAGCGTTTATAAATCAACATTTAGCTATAACAGAGCAATTAAAGCTGCAACTTGAAATCTTTCCCCTTATATGGGGGGCATTTTTAAGAATATAGCGGCTTTCGGCAATATTGTTCCAATTGGGCAATTTCATATGAAGATTTTGCTGTTGGTATACTTTGTAAAACCTCAGGCGGCAAAATCTCTCCAGATATTTCACATTTTCCATATTCACCATTTTCAATTTTCTGAAGCGCTGAATCGATATCATCAAGTTCAGCCTTGATATACTGTAAAATCCTTTCATTTGTGTTTTCAGAATTCAGGTACGCTAACAGTTCTGTTTTCGTTTCACGGAGTTCATTGTAAATGTAATCAAGATTACCTTCCATATATCTGCCCCCGTTCCTGTTTACAGCTATTATTTCCCCGCGCATAATGCTGACTCAGGAAAACTTTTTACATGTACTGCAGGAATTCCCGAAGGTGGAAGATATTTGTTTGTTCAAGGGATCAATTCACATTATCTAAAGATCGAAAAAAGCTCCGGGCAAGCCCGGAGCTTTCATCAATCTAATAATTTTCTTTTAACACAGTTGCACATCGTGGGCAAAGTGTTGGATGGTCCTCAACCTGGCCTACTTCAGGAGTGACAACCCAGCATCTTTCACAAGTTTCGCCTTCAGCTTTTGTTACCGAAATAGCAGCATTTTCAAGCTTAATCGCGTTTTCAGGTGCTTGATCGTAGCTGCCTGCCACTTCAAAGCCTGAAACGATGAATAGCTGGCTCAGATTTTCAGAAATGGAGTCCAGAAGCTCCTTAGTGTTGTCATTAACATATAAAGAAACCTTTGCTGTCAATGACTTGCCGATTACTTTTTCATTCCTTGCTTCTTCAAGTGCCTTGAGGACATCATCCCGAAGCTTCATGAATGCATTCCACTTTGTTTCAAGTGCCACTGCATTCGGAATTTCTTTGTATTCTGGCATATCTGTAAGCTGGACGCTTTCTTCTTTCGCGGATGGAATGAAGTTCCATACCTCATCTGCTGTATGAGAAAGAATTGGCGCAGTCAACTTAACTATTGCAAGGAGACTCTCGTGCAATACAGTCTGGATCGCACGTCGTTCTGCGTTGTCAGCAGCTTCGATATACAGTACATCCTTAGCGAAATCTAAGTAGAAAGCACTTAAATCAAGAGTGCAGAAATTGTTCACCGCATGGTAAACGCCTGCAAACTCATAATTATCATAAGCGTTCCGTACATATTTAATTAATTTATTTAGCTTCACCAGCATAAATTGGTCTACTTCACGAAGCTGCTCAAACGGCACAGCATCTGTTTGAGGGTTAAAATCTGCCAAATTGCCAAGTAAGAATCGGAAAGTATTGCGAATCTTTCTGTACACTTCAGCAACCTGTTTAAGGATGGCATCAGATACACGAACGTCTGACTGATAGTCAACAGACGCAACCCATAAGCGAAGGATATCGGCACCAAGTTGGTTCATGACCTTGGCAGGTACAACGACGTTGCCAATGGATTTACTCATTTTGCGTCCTTCGCCATCAAGAGCAAAACCATGGCTTAATACTCCCTTGTATGGCGCTTTGCCAGTGACCGCTACAGCTGTAGAAAGTGATGAATTAAACCACCCGCGATATTGGTCAGAGCCTTCAAGGTAAAGGTCTGCAGGACGCTGGAGATCATCTCGCTCTAAGAGCACTGCCTGATGTGAAGAACCTGAATCAAACCAAACATCCATGATGTCTGTTTCCTTTGTGAAAGTACCGTTAGGGCTTCCAGGGTGGCTAAAGCCTTCAGGAAGCAAGTCCTTTGCATCTTTTTCAAACCAGATATTTGAGCCTTGTTCACGGAATAAATTTGAAACATGGTCAATTGTTTCATCAGTGATGATCGCTTCGCCATTTTCTGCATAGAAAACCGGAATTGGAACACCCCATGCACGCTGTCTGGAAATACACCAGTCGCCGCGGTCGCGAACCATATTGAATAATCTTGTTTCTCCCCATGCTGGAACCCATTTCGTTTCCTCAACAGCCTGAAGCAGCTCCTTACGGAAATCTTTAATGGATGCGAACCACTGAGCAGTCGCACGGAAGATTACTGGCTTCTTCGTTCTCCAGTCATGCGGGTATGAATGTTTGATAAAAGAAAGTTTCAGCAACGCGCCAACTTCTTCAAGCTTTTCTGTGATCGGCTTGTTTGCTTCATCATAAAATAATCCTTCAAATCCTTCAGCTTCAGCAGTCATAACGCCTTTATCATCTACTGGGCATAGAACCTCCAGACCATACTTTTGACCAACGTAGAAGTCATCTTCCCCGTGGCCAGGCGCGGTGTGGACGCAGCCAGTTCCAGCATCTGTCGTAACGTGCTCCCCAAGCATAACGAGTGAATCTCTAGAATATAAAGGGTGGCTTGCAAGAATGCCTTCAAGCTCTTTACCGGTAACCTTTTTAAGAGTTACTGGATTTTCCCAGCCGATTTCGTTCGAAACCGCTTCAAGCAATTCTTCAGCAACAAGGAATTTCCTATCGTTTGCTTCAACTACAACGTATGAAAGGTCTGGGTGGACAGAGATTCCAAGGTTTGCAGGAATAGTCCATGGTGTTGTTGTCCAGATGATGATTTCAGTATCTTGGTCAAGAACTCCTTTTCCATCCTTCACCTTAAAGCCAACATAAATCGATGCAGAACGCTTATCCTGATATTCAATTTCAGCTTCAGCCAAAGCAGATTCACTTGAAGGAGACCAGTATACTGGCTTCTTACCTTTATAGATGTAGCCCTTCTTTGCCATCTCACCGAAAACCTTGATCTGTTGTGCTTCATATTCAGGCTTCAATGTGATGTATGGATTTTCCCAGTCTCCCCTGACACCAAGACGCTTAAATTGCTCGCGCTGGTTGTCGACCTGCTGGTAGGCATACTCTTCACAGAGCTTCCTAAACTCAGCGACAGTCATTTCTTTACGCTTTACACCTTTGTTGGTAAGCGCCTGTTCAATCGGCAAACCATGTGTATCCCACCCAGGAACATATGGTGAACAGAAACCGCTCATTGATTTGTAACGCACGATGAAATCTTTAAGGATTTTATTCAACGCGTGACCCATATGAATATCTCCGTTTGCGTATGGAGGGCCGTCATGCAGGATGAACAGCGGGCGGTCTGCCGTGTGTTTCTGCACTTTTTCGTAAATATTCATTTCTTCCCATTTTGCCTGGATTTCCGGTTCCCTGTTTGGAAGGTTTCCGCGCATTGGAAATTCGGTCTTCGGCATAAGCAACGTATCTTTGTACTCCATTAAATTAATCCTCCCTATTTTTTACCCTGGCAATCATGATCGCGATGTTAGGAAATGGCTGCATTAAACTTTCCTGTTGATTTAAGCTTCAATCAACAGGTGATAGACATTGTCCTTTAACACAGCCCAGAAAAATAAAAAAACCCCCTCATCCCTGAAAAGGGACGAGAAGGTTTATTCCCGCGGTACCACCCTAAATAGACAAGAATGAATCATTCTGTCCTCTTAGCATTCTTAACGCGAATGTTACGCCTGCGCTTACTTATTCTGATCGAATGTTCAGCTCGGAACTAAAGGGTGATTTTCAGGCTACTCGCTCGCAATGGGCTTCCACCTTCCCCATTTCGCTTTTTTGGCAAGCATTTGAACAGCCGTACTGTCCCTATCAACGTTTCTTTCATGTATTGCACTTTGTTATGAAATTATATGCGAAATGACCTGCTTGCGTCAAGCCAGTGAATCTTCTTCTTCTCTCTGAGCAGTCTTTAATTCAGTTGAATCAAGTTCGTATTCGAGTAAGTGATCCCAGTCATCTGTGTTCAGCATATCAAGCTGTGCTTCGATCAGCATCTTGAATCTGGTCCGGAATACCTTTGACTGCTTCTTCAGTTCCTCAATTTCCAACGCGATTTTACGTGCTTTGGATAGTGATTCATTGATGATTCTGTCAGCATTTTTCTCTGCTTCCTTTACGATCAGCTTAGCCTCTTTTTGCGCGTTGCGGCGAACTTCTTCTCCGGCTTCCTGGGCAATTACGATTGATTTATTAAGGGTTTCTTCAATATTCGTAAAATGGCCAAGCCTGGAATTCATTTCGTTGAGCCTTTCATCAAGCTCTTTTTTCTCACGGATAATAAGTTCATAATCTTTGATGACTTGATCAAGAAACTCATTTACTTCATCTTCATCATACCCGCGGAATCCCTTGTTGAATTCTTTGTTGTGTATATCTAACGGCGTTAAAGGCATGACGCCACCTCCCATTAAGTTATAATCCTATATGTACTTAAAGCAATGATTCGACAAAAAAACTAAAAATCCTTCTTTTATAACTATATAATTATTTTTTCCTTCCGGCAATAACTCGATATTTATCTTTTTTCGTTTTGCCTTCTATACTGATAATTTTCGCACGGCCAAATCCGCGCGCAGAAAGGACGTCACCTTCCCCACATTCAAAGGCCGTGTTTTCAATAGCCGTCCAGTTTACTTTCACATGGCCATGCTGGATCAAAAGCTGCGATTTCTGTCTAGAAAGATTGAAGAGGGATGACATAACCGTATCAAGCCGTAAGGAAGACACTGTCGCATTCATTTCATTCCATTCCTCTGCAGTCGCTATGGCTTCGCCAATATCCAGTTCTGTCAGGTTTATAGAAGCCCTTCCGACCGATTCAAGCTGCATTCTTATATAATCTGCAATTTCTTCAGCCGCAAAAAACTGAACGGTGTCGCCTTCAATGAGGATATCACCAAACTTCCCGCGCTTTAATCCGAGCGACATCAGGCTTCCAAGTACCTGGCGATGTTCGATGGTAATGAATTTCTTCGCATATTCAATTCCAAATAGCTTGATTTGAAAATCCTCCTGCTGGGCTTCCATATATTCTGGATATAGATAAGCCCGCTTTCGTTCAGATCCATTAGCACCGCCGAAAAGCTCCCATTTGACATCAGGATGTTTTCCAATGACGGTTGCTAGGATTTGCTGTTCTCTAGGATCGAGAAAGTCGGTTAATTTTGGCGCATAGCTCTGTTCCACGTATTCTTTCCAATTGATGACCTGGTCAATAAATTCACGTTCCTCAGGACGAAAATGCTGATAAATGTTCATTGTGATCTCCTTTGTTACAAAACCTTATATCCCCAAATAGAAAATAAACAGGGTCTGAAACAGACCCTGCAAAAATAGTCATATTTTTAAAACCAATGAGCCAGCTGATACAAGCCTGATATCGCGAACCTTAATACCAGGAAAGCAACAATCGGCGAAATATCGATCATACCAATTGATGGCACGATCCTGCGAAACGGCTCAAGAAATGGCTCACAAATTCGGGCTAAAAACTGACCAATCGCTGTCTCTCTTGCATTCGGGAACCATGACATGAAAATATAGATAATCAATGCCCACTGGTAAAGACTAATTAATTGCGCTAAGATACCAACTACAACATCCATTTACACCTACCACCTCGACTCTTGAATATCCCGCTCCTGCATCAGTTCAGAAATATTCCCTGTCACTTCCACATTATCCGGGGTACATAAAAAGATATTCATACCAATACGCTGAATATCACCACTGATCGCATAGACTGTTCCGCTAAGGAAATCTACAATACGCTTAGCCTGGTCATGTTCAATCCGCTGAAGGTTAACAACTACGGCTCGGCGATTTTTCAGGTGATCAGCGATTTCCTGCGCCTCCGCATACATCCTAGGCTCCATCAGGATTACTTTTGATGATTTTTGCACACTCTGGAGGCTTACAACATTTTGCTTTTGCTGAGCCGGCTGCTTACTTGGCTTAAATGGCTCCGCTTCCTCTTCGAGCATTTCCTCATCATTATAGTCATATTCATCTTCCAGGAAAAAAAATGTCTTAATTTTTGATTTTAAGCTCATATTATTGCACCTCCGATTCGTTACCTACCAGCGCAGTGCCGATGCGGACCATTGTAGAACCTTCTTCAACTGCGATTTGAAAATCATTTGACATTCCCATTGACAGCTCACTGCATGGAGCATACTCAAGGTTAAGGCCCTGGATTTCTCCCTGGAGCTTTTTAAGTGCTTTAAAACACTCTCTGATCACTAGCTCGTCCATTGTATTTGGAGCCATTGTCATTAATCCACTAACAAGGATGTTCGGGTAATCTTTCAAATCAGAGATGAATTCCGCTACCTGTTCAGGCATTAATCCGTGCTTGCTTTCCTCTCCAGATGCATTGACCTGAATGAGGCATTTTATTTTAGCGCTAGCACGCTTATCAATTTCCTTTGCAAGTGACAGTCTGTCAAGCGAGTGGATATATGTAACATGTTCTATAATATTTTTTACTTTTCTTGTTTGGAGCGTACCGATAAAATGCCAGACGGGCTTGTCCTCTAGAATGCTGATCTTTTCAAGGAGTCCCTCATCACGGTTTTCACCTAAATTGACAATACCTGCTTCAATGGCTTCCTGAGCCCGTTCCGCCGATACGTATTTAGTGACCGCGATTAACTTCACATCTTCCGGACTGCGATTGGCCTTTTGACAGGCTTCTGCTATTTGACTCTGGATAACCTCCAGATTTTTAGATACTTTCATTTATGGACGGCTATCCTCCTTCCACCCAATGTAGGCAATCATTCTGCCAGCATTGCCCTTATCCCGCCTGTGAGAATAAAAATGCTCACTGTGGCAGCTTGTGCAATAATCTGTGACAAATAAATTTTCACTTTTTACACCGGCCTTTAATAAAATCTGCCGGTTCACTTCCTTTAAATCGAGAGAATATTGACCTTCACTTACTTGATTATATGGTAAATTTTCGACACCTTCTAGTACATTTTTTACTAAAAGAATCACTCTCTCATCAACAATATAACATTTTTTGCATATTGATGGGCCAATTACTGCAGAAATTTTTTCTATTTTTGCCCCATTTTGCTGAAATTTGCTAATCATCTCAGCTCCAATACCGTTGACCGTGCCTTTCCAACCAGCATGGGCCACACCGATCAGCCTCTTGTCCGGCTCGATAAAATAAAGCGGTACACAGTCAGCATAGCAAAGTGTAAGCAATATTCCTGCCTCATTTGTTAAAAAACCATCTGTTCCGGAAAAAGAACTGGCATAGTCATCCGACCCTCTTCCTTTATCGTTTTTGGAGATCTTCACGATGTGAATTTCATGGGTTTGCTCTGCTCCAACCCAGCTTTCAAGTGGAAATTCAATCTTATTCGCCAGCAGGTTTCGATTCTGACATACAGCATCCTGCTGATCTCCAACATGAAATCCAAAGTTTAATCCCGAGAAAGCCTGCTCACTGACACCGCCATTTTTAGTCGTAAAACCCACTTCAAGGCCGGGATAACAGTCCATCCACTCTTTAATGGAAAAGTATTCTTTATCGGTTAAGATAAATGGTTCCATAAATTATACCTCTCGCTTTTTTTGTCTAGTTTATCATACCAAGGCCGTAACACAACAGTGATACGACTATTGTCCCCCTCCATCGTGTTCAATGTATTCTCCGCTGTCCCTGTAGCGGACAAGTATAACGTCTTCTCCGACTTTAAGAATGTTCTTCCATGGAATGATGACCTCGTCTTCTTTACCAAAAAAGCCCAGCACTTTACCTGAACTTCCAATGACCACCGCTTCAATTTTCCCTGTATTTAAATTGATTTCAAAATCTTCAATATTTCCGAGTCTTTTCCCATCAGAAACATTCACGACATCTTTCACCTGGAATTCAGTCACCTTAACCATTTAGATCCCCCCGGATATTACTTTTGGATTACTTGATAAATAGCTATTTTCAAAAAAATTTTATTTGTTCTGCCTGTTACACTAAGGCTTTTTTATACAGACTGTTGATTTCCACTCAGGAATTCGCTTTCCGTAGAGTCGATTAAACCTCCGCACCAATCAACTGTTGCTAATAATCAATAGTACCCTTTAACATAGCCAATTTAAAAAAGACCCTATATAAGATATATGAGCAGAAAAAGGATGTATGATTTATGGAGAAGCAATGGCAAAATAAAAAGCTGCCAGGGAGGCAGCTTTAGCTTTGGATATTTTTATTCATTTGTTTAATTGCCGCCTTCTCAAGCCGGGAAACTTGTGCCTGTGAGATTCCGATTTCATCGGCAACCTCCATTTGCGTTTTTCCCTGGAAAAACCTTTTCCTTAAAATCAGTTTTTCTCTTTCGTTCAGGCGTCTCATTCCTTCTTTTAGCGCTATTTCTTCAATCCAATGGATATCCTTGTTCCTCTCATCGCTTAACTGGTCCATGACAAAAATGGGGTCTCCACCATCGTTATAGATTGGTTCAAAAAGGGAAACTGGATCCTGGATTGCATCTAGCGCAAAAACAATTTCTTCATGAGGAACTTCAAGAACTTTTGCGATTTCTTCAGCAGTTGGCTCCCTTGATGCCTCACTCATCAGCCTTTCCCTTACCTGCAAAGCTTTATAGGCTATATCCCTTAACGAGCGTGAAACTCTGATTGGGTTATTATCTCTTAAATACCTTCTGATTTCGCCTATTATCATCGGAACGGCATATGTGGAAAATTTTACATTCTGTCCCAAATCAAAATTATCAATGGATTTCATAAGGCCTATACATCCGACCTGAAACAGATCGTCGACAAACTCGCCCCGGTTGTTAAAACGCTGGATTACACTTAAAACAAGCCTTAGGTTCCCATTCACAAGTTTTTCTCTAGCTGTGATGTCACCGCTTTGCATTTCTCTAAACAGTTTTCTCATTTCCTCGTTTTTCAGAACGGGAAGCTTTGATGTATCAACACCGCAAATTTCAACTTTGTTTCGTGTCAATCTTTTCCCTCCTCACAGGAGCTGCTGTCAAAATTCAGTATCTCCGCAGGAAGGAAAAATATGCACTATTTACCGGGTGCCTGGCAGACAAAAGGAAGAAAGCGCCAGTAAAACCCCAGATTATCAATGTTAAACAAGAAAAAAATTTTTTTTGAGTTGGATGCTAAAACTCTATATTGCTATACCATCTTATTGAATTCTTTTCGAAGGCGCTTAATGATTCTTTTTTCCAGACGTGAAATGTAAGACTGGGAGATGCCTAGCATATCAGCTACATCTTTTTGCGTCTTTTCTTCGCCGCTGCCAAGTCCGAAGCGCAATTCCATGATTTGCTTTTCTCGATCTGACAGCTGCTGGAGTGCTTTTACAAGCAACTTTTTATCAACATTCGATTCTAAGTCCTTCGTAATGATATCATCATCTGTTCCGAGAACGTCTGAAAGAAGAAGTTCATTCCCATCCCAGTCAATATTCAATGGCTCATCAAAAGACACTTCTGAGCGCAGTTTATTGTTCCTGCGCAGATACATTAAGATTTCATTCTCTATACATCTAGATGCATACGTAGCTAGTTTAATTTTCTTTTCAGGATTGAAGGTGTTGACTGCTTTAATCAGACCAATTGTTCCAATACTGATTAAATCTTCAATGTTAATGCCCGTGTTTTCAAATTTCCTGGCAATGTAAACAACCAGCCGCAGATTTCTCTCGATCAGGATAGACCTCGCAGCTTTGTCCCCATTTGGAAGTTTGTTCAGGAGTACTTCTTCCTCTTCTTTCGTTAAAGGAGGTGGCAATGCTTCGCTTCCGCCGATATAGTATATTTCATCTGTTTTCAAACCAAGTTTTATTAATAGTTTATACCAGTAATAGGATAACCGAAGCCGTAAATTTTTCATTGATTGTCCTCCTTCTAAATTATGTATTTCTGAGTATAGTAATATTAACTTACCTTTACGGTTGAATCAGCCTTTGCCATTCCTGCCATCATCTTTGGATGGATAATACACTGGAAGCTGCCATCTGCTGACAGTTCCTGGGCGGTAAACGAAATCAGCCCCTTTTCTGCAATATAAATATCGGTACCACTTGTGATCATAATGCTCTCAGGGTGAAAAGCTATGATTAATTGATGCTCTTGGCCAACCACCTTGCATGGAATGATTCTCATCTTATTTTCTAGCTCTTGAGAAAAATCCCCTGTCCCTGACAAAACACAGTCAGGATCCTCGGCAATTTTTCTGATTTCCTGTGGCATCTGTTCCATTACTTTAGCGATGGACAGGATCATCACCGGCATTTTAGAGATTGGATCATACAGCTGATTCCCGCTGTCTATCAAACCACGGATATTAAATGACATTCCCATGAACTGAACCTCAACATCTGCTAAAGACTCATATTGAATCTTGGTCATTTCAAACTGTTCTATATTCCTCCTGGAAAAATGCCATGCCAGCGGGAATCCTAATAGTACAAACAGCCAGCTAATCGGATCACCATAACCTTTTATATGATTAAGAGCAACATTTGAGGCGAGATCCATATCAAATTGGATAAAATAATGGACGCCCGTCAGCGTTCCTCCGAGCAAAAAGGTCGTTACATAGAATGTCATTAGAGCCTTAATGAAAAATCGCAATCTGTTATACCCAAACACTGACAGCACCATAAAGATCGAGAAAAATAATTTTCCGGCCGGGTGCCCCGCTGCTGCATGTAACGGAGTAATTGACAATATAATGAGCAATGAACCAATGAAGCCTCCTAGTGCAACTCGCCAAAGCTTTACCTGCCTTTTCAGGATCAAGGCGGTCAAATACAGGAGGAATGCGTCAATTAATAGATTCAGAGCCCATATAACATCAAGATAGATCTTCACCTTGCCTCCCCCAGTCCAAAACCAAAAACATTATTAAGGTGAATGTCCCTTCGCTGCCTGCTCTATCATTCCGTTACGAAAAAGTATATCGTCATTGCTTCATGAAGTGTGTCATATTATGTATACAAAACAACAGAGATTTTCACTTTTACATTCGGATTTTGTCAATTTTCAGATTATTAGCTATTAAAGTAGATTCCTACCCATCTTCGTAAAGAAAAACTTTTAACGAAGTTTTATTACAATAAAAAAACCGCCCCCTTTAGCGCACCACCGCACCGGGGGTCTGACCCCCACCGCTTTAAAGCGAAAAAGGCACAGCCTGTTGGCTGTGCCTTTTTACAATATATCTTGATATTAGCGTCTTCTGTTTCGGTTGCGCAGGAATGTTGGGATATCAAGTGCATCTTCGCCTTGTGGTGAAGGATTGCTCCTTGGAGCTTCCTGCTGGATTTCTTCACGCTTTGGCTGTTCACGCTTGATTGCACCGATTTGTGGCTTCTGCTGGCCCCCAAAGCTCGGTCTTGTTGGCTTAGGCTGAACGACTTCTTCATTGAAACCAGTTGCGATAACAGTGACAATGATTTCATCCTTTAGGTTCTCATTAATAACGGAACCGAAGATCATGTTAACATCCTGGTCTGAAGCTGATGCAACGATATCTGCAGCTTCCTGAACTTCATATAAGCTTAAGTTCGTTCCACCAGTAATATTCATAAGAACACCTTGTGCTCCATCAAGTGATGTTTCAAGCAATGGTGATGAAATTGCCTTTTTAGCTGCTTCAGTAGCACGGTTTTCACCAGCTGCTACACCAATACCCATCAAGGCAGAACCTTTATTGGACATAATTGTTTTAACATCAGCAAAGTCAAGGTTAATCAATCCTGGTGTTGCGATCAAATCGGAGATACCTTGTACACCTTGACGAAGAACATTATCCGCTTCACGGAATGCTTCAAGCATAGGAGTACTCTTATCAACGATTTCAAGCAAACGGTCGTTAGGAATGACGATCAGCGTATCTACCGCTTCCTTCATTGCGCCGATTCCACCGCCAGCTTGTCCTGCGCGCTTGCGTCCTTCAAATGTGAATGGACGTGTTACTACACCAACTGTAAGAGCGCCAAGATCTCTTGCGATCTGTGCGATTACAGGTGCAGCACCAGTTCCTGTTCCGCCACCCATTCCAGCAGTAACAAATACCATATCAGCGCCTTTAAGCACTTCTTCGATTTGTTCTTTGCTTTCTTCTGCAGCCTTTTTGCCAACCTCAGGATTAGCACCAGCGCCGAGTCCACGAGTGAGCTTTGCACCGATTTGCATTTTGATTTCAGCTTTGGAAAGATTTAATGCTTGTGCGTCTGTATTCACCGCAATAAATTCAACACCCTGTACGCCGTGTTCAATCATTCGGTTAACTGCATTATTTCCGCCGCCGCCAACACCGATAACTTTTATAGTAGCAAGTGAATCTAAATTAGTATCAAATTCCAACATGACAAATCCTCCTAATTCGTCGATTACCTGTTAGCCCTGATTATTCAAAAAAGTAGCCAAGAAATTTCTTCATTCTTGATGACACTTTTTCTTCAGGCTGTTTCTCAGGCTTCGATTTTGGATGCGGCTGTTTCTGAACTCTTTTTTCTTTTGGTTCTAACTCACTAAAAGCAGCTTCCATTTTCTTTCCTTTTAATTTTGCGTTCTTATAAGCAAATTGTATTAATCCAACTGCCGTTGTGTACTGTGGTTCCCTTACACCAATATAATCTGGAATTGCAATTCTCACACGGCTCTGGAAAATATCTTGGGCAAGCTCCAGAACACCCTGCATATTTGCTATTCCTCCAGTAAGGACAAATCCACCTGGAAGGTCCCTGATGTTCATGATTTTCAATTCGTCCTGAACCAAGGAAAATATCTCTTCCATCCTTGCTTCAATAATATCGGCAACTTCCAGCTGGTTGAACTGCTGCTGCTGGTCACTGCCAATGATTGGGACTTCGAAAAATTCATCTTCTGAAGCATGGTCATAAAAAGCATGTCCATGTTTAATTTTCAATTTATCCGCTTCTTCAGTTGTTGTACGGAGACCGATTGATAAGTCTTTTGTAATATGGTCCCCGCCTACAGGAATAACAGATGTTCCTCTTAAATGCCCGTTATCAAAAACAGCGACTGTTGTAGAACCACCGCCGATATCAATCATCGCGACACCCATATTTTTTTCGTCCTTGGAAAGGGCGAAAGCTCCAGCTGCAAGCGGCTGCAGGCCAATATCCAAAATTTCAAGGCCGGCCCGCTCTACACAGCGAAGTGTATTATGTAAGATGGTCTTAGAACCTGTAATAATCGTACCTTCCATTTCAAGCCTTACACCGATCATGCCTCTTGGATCATTGATCTCATCAAGGCCATCCACGATAAATTGCTTTGGAATCACGTCTATTATTTCTCTCTCTGGCGGGATTGAAACCACCTGTGCAGCGTCAATGACTCTCGCAACATCTTCATTCGTGATTTCGCGGTTATCACTTGATACTGCAACCACACCATGGCATGGCATGAGAGATACATGGTTCCCGGTGACTCCTACGATCACCTGGTTAATCTTCATACCTATCATTCTTTCAGCTTGCTCTACTGCCCGTTTAATAGAATGAACGGTTTCATCTATATCAACAATGGAGCCCTTTCTTAATCCTTCGGACTTCACATTGCCAACACCAATTATGTTTAAAGAGTCGTTGACCATTTCACCAATGATAACTTTCACACTGGATGTACCGATGTCAAGACTGACATATATATCATTGCTGTTCATTCTGTGGCACCTCCTTCAACAATTCCTAATGTTTGAACAACAATTTGTTGCCGCACTTCTAAGCGTTTCACTTTTAATTACATTACTTTATTCGTCACAATTAAATATTTCCCTTTTAAAATATCATTTTTTTTTCTACTTTTCACTGGTAGTGGACCATTTTGTTAATAATATCCGCCTAATCACAGCGATATTTTGAAACAGCCTTACCCCAAAGGCAAAAACTGCTGCTAAATACAAGTCTACACCAAGATGAACACCTAGAAAAGCTAAACTTGCTGCTAATACTATATTAAAAAAGAAACCTGATACAAAAACCTTTTCATCATAAATATTTTGAAGCTGGGCACGGATTCCTCCGAACAAAGTATCGAGGGCAGCAAGGATTGCGATCGACAAGTAATTCGAGTATTCATCCGGAATTTTTATATCGGTCAACAGCCCGATGATGACACCGATTATCAACCCCATTATTGGAAGCCACATTATCCGTTGCCTCCTCCTTTATCTTTATTAACGGGATCCATGTACCGAATCCTGATTGTATCCTGATAAGCAGGAACAACCAATTTGCTTTCAGGCCTGTTCACTTTTACTTCAAGGTTATCAATGAAGAAATCCTCGGCAACTGTCGAAACCTTCATGCGATTGTATAACTTTTCAGCTGTCTGGGCATTCCCGGCAATAACTTTGATTTCAATTGGAAAACGGTTCAGGGAGTGCCCATTTATTTTCGTCTCTCTGTTGATGTCACGAATGACCGTTGTATTGATAATCCTTTCTCCATCAACGGAGACATGCTGTGCACCATACATGTTCAACTCATTTAAAAGCCTTTTCAGCATGTCCGGAGAAACGGTCGGAACCTCGTCTCCATCCACAATCAAATTGAAAGCCGGGGCGATTGACAGGGTGATTCCTGGGCCTGTTATCTCCGTTAATCCAGCCTCTACCTTTAATTCATTCAATGTTTCACGGAGTACTTCTTCTTTGCTCTGCTGCCGCTCAGTTTCATACTTCGCGATTTTCTCTTCATTTGACCTGATTTCAAGAAGTAGCTTGGATTGAATTTCCTTCTCTTTCATTAAATCCTCTCGAAGCTGCCAGGTGTCCCTCGTGTCCCTGACTTCAGGTTCCCTTACGGTCTGAAACTGAATGGCGACCATCAATCCGATTATAGCGGCAATGATGCTAAAACTTAGATTTTTAGGGCGGCCCAAAAGTATTCACCTTGCTTTCTGTAAGGCTATATACGATGCCACTTCTGCTAAAATGCTGCTCGAAAATGGATCCCCCGTAAAAGCCTCTATAAACATTCATAAGCTTACATTAATTCGGTATTTTGGAAGCATGATGATCTTTTAGGCATCAATTCCCAAGAATCGGATCCATCTTGATATCATTCAGTTCTTCCATTGTAAAAACAATTTGATCGTTTACAAGCTGATCTTTTATCCCACCGGTAATATTTAATGCGGAAGAAAGAACATTGGGGTCTCCAATAGCAGTAATTTCAAAGGGGGCAGGATGCTGGTAGCCATCTACAGTAATGACAGGCCCGGTGCATAAGACATAGGAATTATGAGAAATTCTTTGCCCATTTACGGCGATAGCAGCTGCTCCTGAAATGTATAGCTCATTGATTACTTTGAAAACATGGTGCTCATGAACGAGATAGTTATTGATATTCTCTTCATCAGGATCATACTCTCCATCTGCGAGAGTGACTTTGACACCTTTACCGCTGACCTTCACCTTGCCAAGAAACATTCGGTATTTTTCAGCATCTTCTGCCATGTTAAAAAATACCTGTGCCTCTTTTGAAAGGTTTGTTTCAATTTTCCTTACCTTTTCCTGCTTAGCATTTAACTCTTTTTGCAGATCGCGGTTTTTCTCTTCCTGATCAATTAATTCGTTCCTCAGGTTCAAATGCTGCTCCCACTGCTTGTTTGTCAAGCCTTTGCCATTGTTAGATTCATTCTGTGTAACACGGAATGAAAAAGCGACCATAAAGCCAAGCACAAGGGAAACGAGCGAAAGGATCACACGATTACTGTTCACTTTCTTTTTCAATTTCAACTTCCTCAGCTTCCTCTGCTTCATATGCTTTAAAATAAGAGCCCACCTCGAGGTCGATCACACCCTTTTTATCAGGGTCGAGCTGGCTGACAATAGAAGGATAATGTGCCATTTTTTCTGAAAAAGTCCTCAGGCTGGCATTCACTTCAAAACCATCATTCATATAGAGCTTTATTAGGAACTTATCCGTCTTGTCCGGTTTTGAATGAATTTCCGAAATCGAATTAATCACCACTCCGGGAAGTGCCTCGAGTGAATCAATCATTTCATCCAAAACTTTCCCTTCCTTAAAGCCAATTAAAATTGGTGCATTGACGGGAATTTCATCGATTTGCTTTTCACTAAGAATATGGCCATTTTCAAGGACCGGATAAAAATTCTTGCCTTTTGATATGTAAGCAAGACGGTTGAATTCTTCAAGCTCAATCGCAACAGTATTAGGAAGCTTGACTTTGACTGATGCGTTCTTGATCTCCTGGATCTTCTCCAGTTTTTTTTCAATTTCTTCCCTGTTTATCTGCCATACATTAGTTTGAAGTGAAATCCCGCTCTCCTCAACAATTTGATCATAGGTATAAGATTCATTGCCAGACACTGTAATGCTTTTCACCTTGCTGAGCGGAGATTGAAAATAGATTACACCGGCAATCAATACAAAAAACAAAGCCAGCAGCATAATTAGCCTGCGATTTGCTTTCTTGCGTCTTTGATGTTTTAGTTTTGGAATTCGGTCTTCTATTGAGACGATTTTCCCCTTGTCCATTTTCAATCCCCTCTTTACCGGCTGTACCCATTCCATAAAAGACTAACATCTTTGATCGTAATTTTGCAGGTTAAAGCCCTGAAATGTCGCAAAATATTATTAAAGGATTCCTGTATAGTCATCGTATATAATAAAATTTGTAATAACGATTCCGCCAGGCTTTGTGCATTTTCACATGCACAAAAAGAGAAACCAACGGCACGAAGAAAATCATGCCGTATTCCTACATGGTTTGCATCTAATCTAATGAAATATTATATCACAGAATTTGACAGCTTAAAGCTATTTCCTGCTATTTTCGGCCGATTATTTCTACCTCTGTCTCCATTTTCACTCCATGTAAATCAAGGACAGTATCTTTTACATGCTGAATGAGGCCTAGCACATCCTCAGCCTTTGCATTCCCTGTGTTTACAATGAAGTTGCCATGCAGCTCAGATATTTGAGCTCCACCGATGCGATGGCCTTTCAGACCCGATTTCTCAATTAGATTGCCAGCATAATTAGGAAGCGGGTTTCTGAAAACACTTCCGCAGCTTGGATAATTATAAGGCTGTGTTTCTTTGCGGTAATCTTTATTTTTTTGCAATTCGCCTACAATTTCTTCTTTATTGCCTTCCTTTAAATGAAATATAGCAGCAACCACGATACCAGGGCGTTCTTTCTGAAGCACAGAGGTTCTATAAGAGAATTTCATCTCTTCATTTGTAAGCCACTCCAGTGTGCCATCATCAAATAACACATAAGCCTTCTCAAGTATTTTTGAAACATCCGAACCATGGGCGCCAGCGTTCATATAAACAGCACCGCCAATAGAACCTGGAATGCCACCCGCAAATTCCAGGCCTGACAGGCCTTTGCGGCTAATCGTGATCGCGAAGTTTACAAGTGACATTCCTCCACCGGCTGTCACTCTGTTGCCCTCAATTTTCAGCTCATCCAAACCAGTTCCAAGCTTAATAACAGCCCCTTCAATTCCTTTATCCGAAACCAGAAGGTTAGATCCCCTGCCGATTACCGTCCACTTCACTCCGGAGTTTTTGATTACATCAATTGATTTTTTTAAATTCTCTATTGTTGAAGGCTCAATAAGTATGTCGGCAGGTCCGCCAATTTTCATTGTTGTATGGTTTGCCAGCGGCTCGTTTTCCTTAACTGAGCCGATGTTCAATTCTCTAAGTTTGTCAGCTAGATCCTTCATATTTACCTCCCTTTCAGGCATCAATCATTTTGACCATTTTATGCAGCCGCAAGCTTGCAGGCTACTTTTTCGCTAAGTCCCCCATCAAGCGGTGAAGTCTTTCAGCGGCGTCAGGTATGCCCAATTTTTTTGCAGCTTTCTTCATATCGGCCAATCTCTCATCATTCCCTAATATTTGGTCAATATTCTCAACCAATTTAGGGCCGGTCAAATCTTTTTCTAGCAGCAAGCGAGCTGCTCCATTTTCGCTTAAAGCTCGAGCATTTTTCTCCTGATGGTTATCCGTAACATACGGGCTCGGAATCAGGATGCTGGGTATGCCTAAAGATGTAAGTTCCGCAAGTGTAGTCGCTCCTGCACGGGAAACCGTTAGATCAACGCCAGCAAGTACTTCAGGCATATTATGGATAAATGGTTTTATTATCACATTTTCTGGATTTCCAACAAGATCAACTTCTTTTTGTACTTCATCAAAATGAACGTCACCGGTAACGTATAAAACCTGATATGGCTTGCCACTTAATTCTGTTAAGCTTTTGACGACCGCTTCATTAATAGGTCTTGCTCCCCTGCTGCCGCCAAAAATCAGCACAGTTGGCACCTTCAGCTTCAAGCCGGTTGACAACCTGCCCCTAATTCCATCCTGCCCTAACACTTCTGATGCTCTAGGATTACCTGTAAGCACCACCTTTTGTTTTGGAAAAAACTCTCTTGCTTCCTCGAAGCAAATCGCAATTTTATCTACATATCGGCTCAAGAATTTATTAGTCAGCCCAGGAACGCTGTTTTGTTCATGGATAATTGTAGGTATCCCCATTTTCGCGGCCGCATAGACAACTGGTCCGCATACGTAGCCCCCAGTGCCAATGACGACATCTGGCTTGAAGTCTTTAAGCATTTTTTTGCTGTCTCTGACTCCCTTGAGAAAGCGCAAAATCGTTTTAACATTCTCGAATGATATTTTTCTTTTGAAACCTGTGATATGTATGGATTTGAAAGGAATATCTTCCCTGGGCACTAACTTGCTCTCGAGCCCTTTTTCAGTTCCTATGTAGAGAAACTCAACATTTTTATTTTTCTTTTGTATCTCTCTGACCAGTGCGAGCGCAGGGTAAATATGCCCACCTGTACCGCCGCCGCTAACTGCAATCTTCATTTTCCACACCTCAGCAAAAAATCTCTTATTTCTCTATATTCTTGTGGCAAGCCTTTATAAAAAGGCACTTCACGGTTTTACCCTATTCTACTATATTCTAAACTTTAGAACGGATTTTAAAGATATTGTCATTTAAATGTAATATAGCATGAACAGGATGATAATCCTATATTAATCCATTGGCCACGCAACCTTTTTTTACAAAATTCCAGGTGTTCGGTATTCATTGATATTTAGCATAAAGTGCAATCATTATACATCCATTTAAAACGTAAAAACTGCGTACCACAAATAAAAGACCCTGCTGGCAGGGTCTTAATCTTTAGTATCTGGAATGGCGGCTGATGTTAAGCAAAACACCGACAGCCATAAGCATCAGAGTAAGGGATGAACCTCCATAACTGAGGAATGGTAGTGTGATTCCTGTTACCGGCATCAATCCAGTTACAACTCCAATGTTGATCATGACCTGAATGGCAATCATCGCAATAATTCCTGTGGCAAGGAAGGTTCCGAATAGGTCTGGGGCTCCAAGCGCAATCCTTATTCCTCGCCAAAGTAACAAGGAGAACAGCAGAAGGATGAATGATCCACCGATAAAACCAAGCTCCTCGGCCAGTATGGCAAAAATAAAGTCTGTTTGCGGTTCTGGCAGATAAAAGAACTTTTGCCTGCTCTGCCCCAATCCCAGACCAAACAATCCGCCAGGTCCGATCGCGTACAGCGACTGAATCATTTGGAAACCACTTCCGAGCGGGTCCTGCCACGGATCAAGGAATGAAGTGATCCGTTTCATTCTGTAAGGTGCAGAGATGATCAAACCAACGAAACCGGCAACACCTATAAGCCCTAGACCCACGAAATGACTAATTCTTGCCCCTGCAATAAAAATCATTACGACTGAAGTACCTACCATAACAGTGCCCGTTCCTAAATCCGGCTGCAGCATAATCAAACCGAACGCTACGAAAACAAGTCCTAAAGAAGGAAAAAGTCCATTCTTCAGAGTAGTGATTGCTTTTTGGTTTTCAGAAAGAAATTTGGCCAGGAACGCAATCATCGCAATCTTCATGAATTCAGAAGGCTGAACTGAAAATGCCCCGACGCCAATCCAGCTTCTTGATCCATTGCGCACGTTGCCGATTCCAGGGATCAGTACTAGAATCAACATAACAAAACAAACAATCACTATTACCTTCGCCCAAGTCCTCCAGGTCCAGTAATCAATATTCATTATGAAAAACATGGCTATGATTCCGACTCCGGCAAAAAGCATTTGGCGTTTGGCAAAAAAGAATGAATCGTTAAACTTATAATCCGCCCAGACCGCACTTGCACTATAGACCATAATCAAGCCTACTGCCAAGAGCGTAAAAGTAACAATCATCAGAAAAATGTCTGGAGTGGTTTTTTTCATTGGCAATGCAATACACCTCGGCTGTATGATTTAGGGCTCATATACCGCTTCCCATCCAGCCTGCAACAGGCCAAGGCAACCTGAGTCATGATGTTCGAGACAAGCCCTTACTTAAGCTTATGCACGGCCTCGATAAACATGTCTCCCCTGACCTCAAAAGTTTTGTATTGATCCCAGCTCGCACAGGCAGGCGAAAGTAAAATAACATCGCCAGGTTCTGAATGTTCAAACGCCACAGGAACGGCCTTTTCAACATTATCGACCCGCAAAATCGTTTTTATTCCTGCCTCCTGCCCAGCCTGTCCAACTTTCTCGGCTGTCTGGCCAAAAGTGATCAATACTTTTACATTTTTTAACGATGGAACAAGTTCATCAAATGAATTGCCTCTGTCAAGCCCGCCAGCAAGCAAAACGATAGGTGAATTGAATGCTGCAAGGGCATTTTCAGTCGCTAAAATGTTAGTAGCTTTTGAATCATTATAAAACTTTCTGTCTTCCAAATTGGCAACATATTGCAGCCTGTGGCGAACGCCAGCAAAGGTAGTAAGAACTTTGTATATTGCTTTTTTATCAGCACCTGAAAGTATAGTAGCAGCTACTGCAGATAAAATATTCTCTAGATTATGCTTACCTGGCAGCACAATATCCTTTGTTTCAATAATTTGTTCGCCATTAAAACAAACCCAGCCATCCTTCACATATGCACCATGATCCATCACCCTTTTCGTTGAAAAAGGCACGATTTGCGCACGAGAATTTCTGGCAATTTTCATTACTTCATCCTGATCAGCATTTACGATTAAATAATCTTCTTCAGTCTGGTTTTTTGTAATCCTTGCTTTTGCTTCTACATACTCAGATTTCGTGCCATGATAATCAAGATGGGCATCATACAAATTTGTTATGATGGCAATCCTCGGCTTGAACTGATCTATCCCCATAAGCTGGAAGGATGATAGTTCAATAACGATTGTATTATCGGGAGCTGCTTCCTGAGCAACACCTGAAGCAACCGTACCGATATTACCCGCAATCAGCGGTTTTTTATTTCCTTCATTCAACATTTCATAGATAAGAGTAGTAGTCGTTGTCTTCCCATTCGTTCCTGTGATTCCCACTAAAGGAGCCTCCGAAACCTGGTATGCGAGTTCCACTTCTGTAATGATTGGGATTTGTTTCTCGATTGCTTTTTGAATCATAGGGTTAAAGTAAGGAATGCCTGGATTTTTCACGACAAGTTCAAAGCCTTCATCCATCAGTTCGATTGGGTGGCTTCCGCAGACAACCTTGATTCCCTGCTCCAATAGTCCTTGAGCCTCTGGATTTTCAGATAGTGGCTTACTGTCATTGACTGTTACAAATGCTCCCAGTTTATGTAGAAGAGAAGCTGCGCTTACTCCACTCTTGGCCAGGCCAAGTACAAGAATTTTTTTATGTTGATAAGTTTTGATATGTTTCATCTAGATCCACACCTCAATGTAAATTCCAAGAATAGCGAAAAGAAGACCTACTGTCCAGAATGTCACAACAACACGCCATTCAGACCAGCCTATCAGCTCATAATGATGATGAAGCGGGCTCATCCTGAAAATTCTCTTTCCTGTTGTCTTAAATGAGATTACCTGAAGGATAACAGACAAAGTTTCAATTACGAAAATGCCTCCAACAATGATCAAAATAATCTCAAGCTTTGCCAGGATAGCAACAGTTGCAATCGCTCCGCCTAGTGCAAGAGAACCTGTATCTCCCATGAACACTTTAGCAGGATGAGCATTGAATACAAGAAAGCCTAAAACTGCGCCGACCACGGCTACTGAAAAAATTGAAAGTTCATATTGTGATTGATTCCACGCAAGTACGGCGAATGCTCCAAATGCAATCGCAGCCGTTCCAGACACCAGCCCGTCAAGCCCGTCCGTCAAGTTAACAGCATTTGAAAAACCAACCATCCAAAAGATGATGAATAATACATAACCCCAGCCAAGATCAAAAGAATAGTCTGTAAGCGGGATATTGACTATAGTAGAAAATTCACTTTGCTTAAAAATAAAATAAAAAATGACAGAAATAATGATTTGACCAAGCAGCTTTTGTTTTGAAGTGAGTCCAAGATTCCGTTTCATGACCACTTTGATAAAGTCATCCATGAAGCCGAGCAGGCCAAATCCTAATGTTACGAATAATAATAAGTAGGTTTCAACGGTAGGCTGCGAAAACTTGCCAGTCATGACAAGAGTTGTCACGGTTATCGAAAGCAGAATCATGATTCCGCCCATGGTTGGCGTACCTGTTTTTTTCTGGTGTGATTTCGGCCCTTCTTCCCTGATGCTCTGGCCGAATTTTAGCCTTCTTAAAAACGGAATAAAAACTGGAGAAAGCAAAACCGTAATAAGGAAGCCCATTAAAATTGTGAAAAAGATAACTTGCTCCAGCATTCTATTCCTCACCTGCCTTAGTCTGTACGCGGCCGAATTTATTGATGTTTTCAGCCATCACAGCTATATCATATGTTGAATCTTTTTCATTAAGAAGTCCTTTATGTTCAAAAATGACTTTTGTACTGTCGTTTAATTCTTCATGTTGTGTTAAATAGTCTAAGTATGATTTCATGATTTTCTCTAAGCCTTTCAGTATGTTTTCTGCATAAAATAATGGAAAATGATTTGGTGCATAACCTGGAACAGGCACGTTCTCAGGCCAGACAGCTGCTATGGCACCGTTAGAAATTGCTTCTTGAAGTGATCCCGAGTCCTCTGAAACCGGGACAAACAGTCCTTTTGGCTGTTTAGCGCCAGCTATGCAGCTTACAGTGAAAAATTGGATTGCATCATCTTTGATTCCAGAAGTCTTGGGAAACAGACCTGAAACATCCTGATATGTCAGCATATTACCTCTCCTCTATTGCCTCGCGTGCTACAATTCTGTCATCAAAATCAAATGTCCGGTCACCTATTTGCTGGTATGTTTCATGGCCCTTCCCGGCAATCATGATCACATCTCCAGCAGACGCTCTGCTTACTGCGTATCGGATTGCTTCCTTCCGATCGAGGATGGCAGTATAGACCTCTCCTTTTACTCCTTCTTCCATATCCTTGATAATTTGTCCAGGATCCTCACTTCGAGGATTGTCAGAAGTAAAGATTGCGTCTGTAGCGTATTCACAAGCAATCTTAGCCATCAAAGGCCGTTTTGTCCGGTCACGGTCGCCGCCGCAGCCAACAATGCAGAACACCCTTTTTTGCGCAAACTGCTGAACCGTCTTTAGTACGTTTTCAAGACTGTCTGGTGTATGGGCATAGTCGACGATTACGGAAAAATCCTGGCCGGCATCAACAACCTCAAAACGGCCGGAAACACCTTTAACGCTTTCTACAGCGGAAATAATTTTTTCTAATGGCAATCCAGATACCAATGCGGCTCCAATGCTCGCGAGTACATTATAAATACTGAATTTCCCAATCAGCTGGATATTTACGCGGCGGATACCAAAAGGGCTGACTAAATCAAAGGATGTTCCACTCGCAGACATCGAGATATTCGTTGCCTGAAGGTCAGCATGGTTGTCTATTCCATAAGTTAGAATATGTGCTGTTGTCAGAGTGGCAAACTCCTCACTCGCAGGATCATCTGCATTCAGGACGGCAAACTTAGGGTAAGCATGGTTAAATGCATTTCCTAGCTGTGAAAAAAGCAGACCTTTCGCCTTCTTGTATTCCTCCATCGTTTTATGATAGTCAAGATGGTCCTGTGTCAGATTTGTAAATACCGCAACATTATAATCCGTCCCGTGAACCCTGCCATAAACAAGGGCGTGAGATGATACTTCCATAACAGCCGTTTGTACCTGTTCATCGACCATCTTATTAAACGTCTTTTGGAGTGTAAGGCTTTCAGGAGTTGTATTTTTCGCCTCAAAAACCTGATCGCCGATTTTAGTGTACATCGTACCAATTAACCCTGTTTTCTGTTCTGCATCAGTAAAAATCTTTTCGATTATAAGACTTGTCGTAGTCTTCCCGTTTGTACCAGTTATTCCAATCAGATGGAGCTTGTGGCTTGGCTGGCCGTAAAAAGCATCAGCAAGCACTGCCATAGCCCTCACAGTATCCTTAACTACAATGACAGGCACATTCAATGGGAGCTCTCTTTCTGCCAGTACTGCGGATGCTCCATTTTTAACAGCGGAGCCAGCAAAATCGTGACCATCCACTGTATAGCCTTTTACACATATGAATAAACTTCCTGGCGTCACTCTGCGGTTATCATTTTCAATCGAAGTAATTTCGGGATTTTCTCCCTTGTAATCCACGAATGGGTGCAAATAACCAATCAATTCGTGTAATTTCATATTTATCAAATCCTCTCAAACAACATGGCGACTCTTATTTTACATGATTAGGCTAAATTTAGCCATTGTTGAGACGAAAAGTCCAAGTCCTTTTTTACAAGGTAATTTTCGTAAAACTAGTTTGCTATTGATCAATAAGATTCGTCATACTTGGCTGTTGGTTCTCTCTTCAGATTCTAGTTTTCCGCGAGCACTAAAGTAGCGTCCCCTTCACAGCGCGTTTGCAAGTTCATATGAACCATCGATTGCCCCATTTGAACTTTTCTCTCTTTACTCCCTTTTCCCGCCTCATTTTGCAATAGGATTGGGAATAACAAAAAGGGGACTTCTTATCGCATTTATCACCTGATTAAATACAATTTTCACAATACATGCAAAAGTGGGCGGCGGATTTTCATCCTCTCGCCGCCCGTTAAAACTAATACTCTTTGATTAATTGTTCATATAGATCCGGATTGTCGAGCCTTCTTTAATTTTAACCCCAGGAGACGGAAGCTGTTTCACAACCTTATCGCCTTGTCCAGCTACATCCAGCTTTAAATTGACAAGTTGCTGCTGAAGCTCTTTCTTTGTTAATCCAATTAAATCCGGCACCTCGACCATAGGAGTATCAAGCCATGTCAATTCCTTCTCAATTTGGCCTTTTCGTGGTGGCACTTCCATAGCCCGCAAGCTATCTTCCATGATATCACCTACGATTGGGGCAGCTACGACTCCTCCGAATTGGACCGTGCCTTTCGGATTATCAACTGCCACGTAAACTACGATTTGCGGATTATCTGCTGGTGCAAATCCTATAAAGGAAACAATGTGGTTATTCTCGAGATATCTTCCGTTCTGAGCCTTCTGTGCTGTTCCAGTCTTCCCCCCCACTCGGTACGAATCCACAAATGCATTCTTACCTGAGCCTCTTGCTACTACACTTTCAAGTGCATGCCTGATTTCTTTTGATGTTTCCTCAGAAATCACCCTTCTCTTTGCTTCAGGTGTTTTCTTCATCACAATCTCCCCTGTAATCGGATCGATTAGTTCTTTGGCAATATATGGGGTATAAAGAATTCCTCCATTCACTGCCGCTGCCACAGCAGCAACCTGCTGGATCGGTGTAACCGATACCCCCTGACCAAACGCTGTTGTTGCCTGTTCGACCGGTCCTACCCTGTCAATATTAAACATAATCCCTTTTCCTTCACCCTGTAGGTCGATTCCAGTTTTTTGCCCGAAGCCGAAGTCCTTCACATATTTAAATAGTTTTTCTTTTCCCAATCTCTCGCCCAGTTCTACGAAACCCGGGTTGCATGAGTTCTCAACGACTTCAAGAAATGATTGGCTGCCGTGCCCGCCTTTTTTCCAACAGCGGATTCTTGCCCCAGCAACCTCCACAAAACCCGGATCATGGAAATGATCTTTTTCAAGGTCAACTTTTCCTTCTTCGAGAGCCGCAGCCAATGTAACAATTTTAAATGTGGAACCCGGCTCATATGTACTCCAGACAGGAAGGTTCCGGTTATATACTTCTGGCGCTACATTCCTGAAGTTCGCCGGATCAAAGTCCGGCCTGCTCGACATAGCCAGTATTTCGCCATTTGTAGGATTCATCGCAATCGCAATAATCCCGTCCGGGTTATATTTTGCCTGAGCTATGTCAAGCTCCCTTTCTACGATAGTTTGGACTTTGCTGTCGATTGTCAGCTTAAGGTCCAATCCATCAACAGGAGGTTCATAATCATCCGCCATATCATTCATTCGCTGACCCTTTGCATTTGCATAAAATTGCACGGAACCCTTTGTTCCTTTCAGCTGCTTATCATAATATAGCTCCAACCCCATCAGTCCCTGATTATCAACTCCTGCAAAACCTAGTACGTGAGAGAGATAGCTCCCGAAAGGATAATGCCGTTTTGAATCCTCGCCGATGTAAATTCCTTTCAGGTTCATTGCCCTGATTTCTTTAGCCTTCTCATGCGAGATTTTCCTTCCTTCAGGAATCCTTTCAATCATCGATTTTTTCGTGATATGCTGATAAGCCTTTTCCTTTGACATATTCAGTGCCGCAGCCAATTTTTCTGCAACCATTGCAGGGTCTTCAATCTGGCGAGGTACAGCATAGACGGTAGGTGCACTGATATTTGTTGCCAGTGCAACGCCATTCCTGTCCATTATTTCACCACGCTGAGGTTCAAATGGCACGTTCCTGCTCCAGGAGTCCTTCGCCTTCCCTGTCAAAAAATCACCAAGCATGAATTGCACATACCCAAGGCGTACATCTATGATAAAAAACACTAGAATCCCAATTAACAAAACCAGCGCCAATCGTTTTCTGACGGTAACGTTGGAAACACGCATAAAATGAACGAACCTCCTTTTTCTATTAAGACTGAAGCAGTTAAAATTCTATGGACAATCTGTTTCACTCGTTCAAATATATGCTTGTACTTTTTTGAATATAACAAGAAGTCAGAGACAAGCTTGATAGACAGATGAAAATATAGGTTTTGAGGTGGAAATTATGGTAATTGAGATATATACCCATAAAAAAAGAAGAAACAGAGGGGTCAGTCACCGACTTCCTCTGTTCCTTCTTTTTTATCTTCTTTTTTTAACGATTTTTCGAATTGCTCGAGCGGAGTTTCAAGCGAGACAATCAAGTCTTCACCTTTGTTAATTGGCGAACCAGGTTTGAGGTTCTGCTTTATGACATAACCACTGCCCGCCTTATTCAATTTCACATCGGATATTTGCGCAAGCTTCATGACGTCCCTTAATGACCAGCCTGTCATATCAGGATATGTTTGAGCTCCTGAAGTCTTGATTATGATTTTTTCACCTTCCAAAGCCACTGTATCTGCTTTTGGAAGCTGCTCTTCAACTTGGTTCCCAGTACCGATAATGATGGTTTTAAAGCCATTAGATACCAATAGTTTGCTAGCTTCAGTTGCATCCATGCCTTTAATATCAGGTACTGAGCTAGATTCCGCTTTTTCCTGAGAAGCTGGCTTGATGTTTAAATATTGGAGACTGCTTTTCATGACTGATTTAAATATCATCGAAGTCGGGATCGAGCCTTTGAAATAATGATCGATTTCCGGCTGCTGCACTGCTACATATACAATAAGTTTTGGATCGTCTTTCGGTGCCATTCCAAGGAAAGAAAACAGATAATCGTTAGCACCATCTAGGTATTTACCATTTTTAGTGATATTCGCTGTCCCGGTTTTACCTGCCACCTTATATCCTTCAATCGCATATGATTTTCCGGTTCCATGTTCCGCTGTCACAACAGTTTCCAGAACATCACGGACTTCTTTCGCTGTTTCAGCAGAAATTGGCTGACCCACTACTTTTGGTTCACTTTGTTTAATGATTTCACCAGTATTGGAGTCGACCACTTTATCAACGACTTGCGGCTTCATCATTTTCCCGTCGTTAGCTACAGCAGTGGCTGCCTGAATCATCTGGATAGGCGTAATGGTAGTTCCTTGCCCATAAGATGTAGTCATTTTTTCAATTGGCCATTTATATACAATTTTCCCTACTGCCTCGTTCGGAAGGTCAATGCCGGTTGGTTTTTCAAAGCCGAAATCTGTTAAATACTGACGGAACACTTCAGTACCAATTTTTTCGTTTACCAATTTGGCAACCGCAACGTTTGAGGATCGCTGAATTCCTTCAAGAAAGGAAATTGTTCCCCAGCCTTCCCCATTGTTGTGGTCATGGATTCTTCCTGATTTTTCTGTTACCCTGTAAGATCCCGATTTATAAAGCTCACCGGGGTTCCATTTCTTCTCTTCGACCGCTGCCGCAAGCGTAAATATTTTCATCGTAGACCCTGGTTCGATAGGTGTTTCTACAACCTCATTGTGCCAGCTTTTATCCAGACCTTCCCTTGTGGTCGGATGGAAGGTCGGGCGCTGCGCCATCGCTAAAATATCGCCTGTCTTTGGGTCTGCAACGATTGCGATGATTTTTTTAGGCTTATACTCTTCCTGAACACGGCTGACTGCATCCTCAACGAATGTCTGTATTTTCTTATCGATCGTTAAATAGACATTATCCCCATCATGTGCAGGAGTAATCTTTTTATTGCTGTCAGGCAACAGGAATCCCCATAAATCACTTTCAAATGAAAGAGATCCATTCTTGCCTGTAAGCTCATCATTTAAGGTTTTTTCCACTCCAAGCCTGCCAGTGGAGATGGACTTTCCATCTTCCTTTTCTTCTTTTTCAACATATCCTACTAAGTGCGAAGAAAATATGCCATTTGGATAAAACCTCTTTGAATCTCTTAAAAACGTAATTCCAGGAAGTTTCAATTCTTCTATTTCTCTTTTAGTCTGATGAGAAATGTCTCGTCCAGCCTTGCCGAATTCAACCTGGAATACCCCTTTTTTTGTAAGTCGTTTATAAATTTCAGACTCGCTCATATCAAGGTACTTCGCAAGCTTGCTCGCTGTTTTGTCCGGATCGACTACGTGTTTCGGTTTCTTCTTATTCGTTGTTACAGAATCATCGAGAATCGCGACAAGCGTATAAGCTGTTGTATCCTCAGCAACCACTTCGCCTTTACGGTCGAAAATAGTCCCCCTGACCGCTTCAATGACTTTTTCATTAGAATATTTTTGCTGAGCTTTGGCAGCAAGGGCTTGTCCATGCACTTCACCCGTAACCTGGATTGATACAAATCTAAAAATCAAGATAAAAAAGAGCAGGCTGAATATTACGAATAATACCGCTGCTCCTGCATTCATATTGGGTTGTTTTTTCATCATCAGTTTTCAACACCCTTAACATTGTCTTCATTCAATGTTAAACCAAGCTTTTCAGTTACTTTCTTAATCCGTTCATAGGTACTTAATTCGCTAACCTGGACTTCAAGATCACTGTTAACTTTTTGCTGCTCCTCGATATTGCCTTCGATAACCTGGATATCTTTGTTGACTTCATAAATAGCTGCCTGTTTTGATACCATGAATGTTGCGCCAAAGCATACCATCACTCCGAAAACAAACATCATGATCTTTTCGCCAGGCGTCAGTATCGAATTTCTTTTTGCCGGGGCTTTTACCGGTGCTTGAACAGTGCGCTGCTGCTGTTCCTGCTGCAATTTCCTTGCCAGATTGCTCATCATTTTCCCTCCTGAGAATTTTTTTATATATTGGCTGTTTCCACATGGTGAATCCCATAAAACTCCTCTCACTCGAGAGGCTTCTACAGGGAATGCCAGATTTATAATGGAAAATCAAAAGATGCTAAAATCTCTATTGACCTTAACACAGCCTATTTTTTTAATTTTTCTGCGATACGAAGTTTTGCTGACCTTGCTCGATTATTGAATTCAAGCTCTTCATCTGACGGCAGGATTGGTTTCCTAGTAATCAGTTTTAATTTCGGCTGGAATTCTTCTGGAATGATAGGCAGTCCATGAGGAAGCTCCGGTGTTTCACTCGCTTTTTTAAGGGTTACCTTACAGATCCTGTCTTCAAGGGAGTGGAAGGTGATGACACTGATCCTGCCGCCAACGGCAATCAAGTCTATAGCCTGCTCAAGCGATTTCTCGAATACACCTAGCTCGTCATTTACGGCAATCCTTACAGCCTGGAATACCCGTTTTGCAGGATGGCCGCCTTTTCTTCTGGCAGGTGCGGGTATGGCATCTTTAATCAGTTCCACGAGTTCTCCAGTGGATTCAATCGGTTTTGTTTCCCGTGCTGCTTCGATCTTCCTGGCTATCTGCTTTGAAAATTTCTCCTCCCCATATTGAAAGAAGATTTTGACCAATTTTTCATAAGGCCAATCGTTGATCACATCATAAGCTGACAATGGCGCGTCCTGGTCCATCCGCATATCAAGCGGCGCATCATGGTGGTAGCTGAAGCCTCGTTCTGGAGTATCAAGCTGTGGTGACGAAACACCTAAATCATATAGAACGCCATCCACTTCCGTCACACCAAGTTTTTCAAGTTCCTCTTGCAAATAAAGAAAATTACTTTTAATGATTGTAAGTCTGTCACCGTAGCTTGCCAGTTTTTCTTTTGCATTTGCGATTGCAATATCATCCTGGTCAAATGCATAGAGCTTTCCTTTTTCCGAAAGCTTGGACAAAATTAATTCACTGTGGCCGGCACCACCGAGAGTACAATCCACATATGTACCATCTGGCTTGATATTAAGCCCGTCTACTGTTTCTTCCAGTAAAACTGTTGTATGTTTGAACATCATGATCCACCTTTCCAATCGAGGAGCAGGTAATATTATATCAGAATAATGTTACCCTTAAATATCAAATCCAATCATATTTTCCGCAATTTCAGCAAAAGATTCCTCAGATTCTGAGAAATATTCTTCCCAAATTGCCTTGCTCCAAATTTCAATTCGATTGGAAACCCCTAAAATCACACACTCTTTATCAAGCTTTGCATACTGCATGAGAGGGGAAGGGATATTTACTCTCCCCTGTTTGTCAATTTCACTCTCGGTAGCACCTGAAAAGAAGAAACGGGTAAATGCCCGCGCATCTTTTTTGGTCAGCGGAAGGCCTTTAAGCTTGTCTTCAATAACTGACCACTCAGAAACGGGATAGCCAAACAAACACTGATCGAGTCCACGCGTAAGAATGAACATTTCTCCCAGGTTATCACGGACCTTGGCAGGGATGATCAAACGGCCTTTACTATCAATATTATGATGATATTCGCCCATGAACATGCCACTACCCCCACTTTCTAAATACAATGTACCACATTCCCCCACTTTTCACCACCTTATTTTAAATATTCTCTCCCCTGTTTGGATTTCCTTCTAAAAAGTATCTTTTTTCATAATTTCTTATCACTTTTTAAGCATCTAATTGTTTTAGTTTTGAGGTACAATTTAATGATATTCGCATAAAAAAAGCTCCACCCAGATTGGGTGGAGCTTTAGCTTACATTTTGATTATTTTATGAGAGCCATCGAATTCATATTGGAGCCCTAGCAAATCCGAGACAAAATTTAAACCGTACTTATTTAAATAATAAAAAGGATTCCACACTCGTTCCTGTGGAGAGCCACCTGGCCTTAATGCATTTTCCACCCTTGTGAATTTCTTCAGGATGTGGTCATGCTTGCGGCAGACTGCTTCGACGATTTTTCCCTCCATAAAGCTAATTTGCTTCATCAAGATTTGTTCGTTCTTTTCAAGCAGCGGCATCAGCACCGGATCGATTGTTTTCGATTTTTCTCTGACAAGCGTATATTGCTTAGCAAGTGAGACTTTAACATTTTCAAAAAGCTCTTCAACTTCACGGTCTTTCAGTGACTCAATAAATTTCAATTCATGCCTGTTTGTTCCAGAAATGAGCACTTCCTTAAGGTCAAGGTTCAGTTCCTTCAAATCTGTCTCGATGGAACGCTCCAGGATGGTGATATTCAGCCTTGGCACCAATGGAGGCATCTTTAAGCCGAAGTGTTCGAATACAAGCTTTAATTCAGCCCAATAAGCAATCTCGCCCGGCCCGCCAATGAAGGCAAGAGTCGGAAAAAGCCATTCCTGCATCAGCGGTCTTGTAACGACATTGTTGCTAAGCTTTTCAGGAAATTCATTTGCAATCTCCTGCAATTCATCAAAAGAGAAGCTTACCTCTCCATTTTTTCCGGTAAACCCGCCAGTTTCTGGGTCAAACTGGAGCAATATCCTCTCATTTGCCTCTTCATCGTAATAGAAGAGATTGGCTGCATTTTCATTTATATCGATCATATTGGGATATCCCGCAGCTTCTGTCTGATGCTGCTGTTTAAGAACTGCAGCGGTGATTTCCTGTTGGCTGTTCATCTGTTGCATAAAATACTCTTTTTCAAGCTTCCGCAATTCCTTGTTCCCTGAATCAACAATCAACAAGCCTGAATCCTTGAAAAGCTCCATGATGATCGAAGCAAAAAAATCTACAAACGATTCAGCTGTTTTCAATGAGTCCAATGCAAATGCCAAAACTTCTTTTGTATGCTTTGTTTCACCGTAGGTTTCAATAATCTCCTCAACCCATGAATAACACAAATCCTTATTGATGCAGACTTCGGAAATCATTTTCTTTTCTAGATTCTTTTCTGGGTATATCCACTTTTCCTGTTTATTGTTATTCATAACATAAACATGATTTACTTCCTGATAATCATGATCTTCTCCTGCAATCCAAAAGACCGGAACAACTGGAACGCCAAGTTCAGCTTCTTTTTGTTCTGCAAGCTTAAGTATAGAAATGACTTTGTGGATCGTATATAGCGGTCCTGTCAGAATGCCAGCCTGCTGTCCTCCGATGACTGCCACGCTATTCTCCTGACGAAGCTTCTCAATATTAGCACCGATTTTATCAGAATGGGCATAACGTGACATGAATGATTGTATATGGTCAGCCAGCTCATTTCTCATGAATGTTCTATTTTTGAGTTCATCTAACCGATGAACATATTCATCATCATTTTTAAAATTATAATGAAAGAAGCTCTGGAGTTCAGTGCTTCCAGCAAGGTAATCTGTCGCAAACCGGTTCGCAGCCGGAAGAGAGAGATTCAACATCTCCATTTACGTGTACTTCCTTTCTCGTCAACAATTTTCACTGTTATGAGTATAGCATTGTTTGAAATGAAAAGAAAAAAACTTTGCCTTGCGAAAGTTCTAAAATCAGAATTATTTTTGTTTGCTTAAAACAAGGCTCTGTTGAACAACTCTGTTGATTTCCCTTCCAGGCGCTTCGCTTTCCGCGGGGCTGGCGCGCTGAACCCGCAGGACATTGAATATCTTCCTCGAATCAGCCCACGGATGTTGGAATTGCGTAGCATTTTCGGAGGAGTCCGCGCGCCTTCCACTACAATCAACAGGTATGGAAATCAAAAATCAGCTTAAACAGAGCCTAAAATAAAAAGCGCTGGACCATCTCACTGCAACGTAAGCGATCCAACACTAAGTTATTCTTAGTCTGTTATTGTATTATCATTATTGTTTGCAAATGCCGATTTGACTCCCTCAGATCTTCACGGAAAGCTGCTCCCCAAAGCGAATTAAGAGCGAAAAAAAGCCTAGACAAACAACAATGTCAGCCTTTGGAATAAGCCAAATAATACAAGAAAGACATAAGCGGAAAAAAACAGCAAAAAGTTAAATCGCCAGAACCCTTTGAACACTTTGGGCAACACGATTTCCTCCTTGTACTTCCAATGGATCAGGACAAAGATTGCCGCCAGCCCGAACAAGACAAGCAATATCAGCCACAAAAAGGATCTTCCCCATATTGTAATGATCAAAAAATGGACGGACAGCACTAACAATAGAGTACTGAAATCAATTGCAAGATTGACTGACCGCCGATGGTTTCCTGAAATTTGCTTGCTGATAATGAACACCGCTAAGTAACCAATCATTGGGACTGTGATCAATGTGGCAACGAATGCGGAGAAAATTCCCGGCATTATGCCCCCTCCCTTTCGTGCTCCTTCCCCTTGATGCAATCATAATAATTATGTATTAATGGAGCTTTTATATTTTTCCTTGCAGCTTCTTCCAGCAGATAGCCGAGGATGGCATCTATTTCTGTCGTCCTGCCATTCTCCAGATCTTTATACATGGATGAATGATTTTCGGCTGTTTTTTTACAAACGCTCAATAAGTTCTCGAAATAGTCTTCTTTGTTATGTAATTCAAGCACTTGCGCACATTCCTCGAAAAGCTTTACAAAGATTTCCTTGTAATAATGATTCCTGATCAACTCTCCATTCTTCACTTTAAGGATTGCTGTCAATGGGTTGATGACGGAATTGACTACCAGTTTTTTGATCAGCATGCGCTCATAATCATCTTCAAGAATTAACGGGAAATCCGAGTCAAGCGAAGCGGATAATTCTCTTAAAAGATTTTCACTTCCCTTGTATAACGCAGCCCGAGTCACTCCGGCACCATTATGGATTACGGTATTGCCATTTGACCTCACGGCACCATGTTCCACAGAACCTACAAATATAGGCAGGACAGTCAAATCCTTGAGCAGTTTGATATGGCCATAACCATTTTGAAGGAATAGGAGGCTCCCCACTGTCTTTGCAGTTAATATTGGCATTATTACTGGCAGCTGGTATTGTTTTACAGCAATAATCGCCATATCTTCAGTTCCCCGCCAATCATGGAGTGGGGCAGCAAATATATTATGGGTCGTCCTCTTTTCGTCATTTTTTATCCTATGTAATCCATGAGTATTAATTAAATCTGCTTGTTGCTGTGTCCGGGTGTACAAATTGACTTCATGCTTCACGCTTAGGTAAGAAGAGAACAGCAAGCCCAACGAGCCGCCCCCGATAATTGCTATTTTCATAAAAACCCTTCTGCTCCCTCCCGTGTAAGACCTTTACATGTAAAAAAATACAATTATGAAACTAAAACCTATTAAAGCGCCTGTTATTTCGGCTTTATATACAATGAGCCTTAAAGGACTTAGTCATATTTTATCAGAAATAATGCTTTATTTGGAAGAAGTGTTTAGAAAAGTCTATGAATATTTATAACATATATTCGATGAGGCAAAAAAATGAAACGGAGGCCCTTCTAGGGACCTCCGCAAGTATTATACTGGATATACTGGATGCTTCCTGACACTGAATACCATATCTTTTGTTTCATATAGTTTAAATCTTTCAATCAGGGCATTTCGTAAATCGGAAGCTGCGACTATATCATCAACAATTAGTTCCGAAGCCAATTTGTAAATATCGATACTCTCTTTATATTCCTGATGCTTCTCCTGCACAAAAGCAATCTTTTCCTTAGGATCCGCAATTTCATTAATCTTATTTGAATATACCGCGTTTACAGCAGCTTCGGGACCCATAACAGCGATCTGGGCTGTAGGCAAAGCTATGCAGCAATCTGGTTCAAATGCCGGGCCGGCCATGGCATATAGCCCTGCTCCATAAGCTTTCCTTACAATTACAGATATTTTTGGAACTGTCGCAGAGCTCATTGCAGCAATCAGCTTTGCGCCATGGCGGATAATTCCTGCACGTTCTACCTTTGTCCCAATCATGAATCCTGGTACATCAGCAAGGAATAGCAATGGAATATGGAATGCATCGCAAAGCTGGATGAATTTAGCGCCCTTGTCGGCCGAATCCACAAACAGGACTCCACCCTTCACCTTAGGCTGGTTGGCAATGATTCCGATTGCCCTGCCGTCTATCCTGGCAAGTCCAGTGATCAGTTCAGGGGCAAAAAGCTTCTTGATTTCAAAAAAGCTTCCTTCATCGATCAGCGCCTCAATTCCTTCGTACATATCAAAAGGAGCGTTCTGGTTTACAGGCACAATCTCCTCAAGGCTCCTGCCTCCTTTTGGAGCGACTCCCTCAATCAACTTTGTCTTCGATTGGAAATTGGCAGGAAAATAGCTCAAATACTTCTTGGCTGCTTCAATCGCTTCTTGCTCACTGTACACGAGCATGTCACCAACACCACTGACCGAGCAATGCATGCGGGCGCCACCCATTTCTTCCAGTGTAACTTTTTCGCCAATTACTTTTTCCGCCATCCTTGGTGAACCAAGATACATGGAGGCATTTTGATCAACCATGATCACGATGTCACAGAAGGCTGGTATATAGGCACCGCCTGCAGCTGACGGCCCGAAAAGCAGGCAAATTTGTGGAATAACGCCGGAAAGCTTTACCTGATTGTAAAAGATTTTGCCCGCTCCGCGTCTGTTAGGAAACATATCAAGCTGGTCCGTAATCCTTGCACCAGCGGAATCAACAAGATACAGCAAAGGCACCTTAAGCTTTTCTGCTGTTTCCTGGATCCTGATAATTTTTTCTACCGTTCTGGCTCCCCATGATCCAGCCTTAACAGTAGAGTCGTTTGCCATAACACAGACTGTCTGGCCACTGATCTTGCCGATTGCAGTGACAACTCCATCCGCCGGAAGATCACCTGCCAGGTAGTTGGCAAACTTTCCGTCTTCTTCGTAAACGGCCCCATCGAATAAAAGATTTAGGCGTTCACGTACAAAAAGCTTATTCTGCCCGGCATTCTTTTCATGATACTTCGGATGCCCGCCGGCTTCTATTTGTTTGATCTTTTCTTCTAATGTTTCAGAGAGAACCTTAGCAGTAGTCATTTTCACCCTCCTCAAAACTTATTATTCTAATACAAGCAGTACGTCGCCTTCGTTTACAAAATCGCCAATGTTCACTTTGATTTCTGCTACCGTTCCTGCTCCAAGGCTTTCAACCGGGATCTCCATTTTCATCGATTCCAGCATCAAAACTTCTTGACCTTCAGACACTGTATCTCCTGCTGCCACTAATACATTAAGAACTGTTCCTGCCATATTTGCTGTAATCTCTTTCATGTTTTTTCCTCCTCTATTTAGATGCCAATTTTCTCTCTGATAAATAGGCTGTTGTGTAATTCCCTGATTGGAAACCCTCTTCCTGCAAAACTTCTGCGAATAAAGGTGCATTGGACTTTATTCCTTCAAGTTTTAATTTTGCGAAGAATTCCTGTCCTAAAAGGATCGCCTCGTGCCTTGTCTTGCCTGTTACGATGCACTTGGCAACCATCGGATCATAATATGGTGTAACTGTTGAACCAGATTCATATCCTGGGTCAACACGAACTCCTGTTGATTCCATCCAGGAAAATTCACTGATTTTTCCTGGCGACGGCAAAAACCTTACAGGGTCTTCAGCGTACAGACGGAATTCAATTGCCCAGCCCTTTTTTTGAATTTCTCCTTGCATTAGAGGCAGCTTTTCACCTCGTGCAACAAGTATCTGCCACTTAACGAGGTCAAGACCAGTAATCGACTCAGTTACCGGATGCTCAACCTGAAGCCGTGTATTCATTTCAAGGAAATAGAAATTTTCATTTTCATCAACGATGAATTCTACAGTGCCGGCGTTAACGTAATCAACTGCCTTGGCAGCCTTCACTGCCGTTTCATACATCTTCTGTCTTGCTTCTTCCTTCAAGAAAGGTGACGGAGCCTCTTCGATTACTTTTTGATGGCGCCGTTGAATCGAGCAGTCCCGTTCAAACAAATGCACATAGTTTCCGTGCGAATCGCCAAAAACCTGGACTTCCACATGCCGCGCATTTTTAATGTATTTTTCAATGAAAACTTCATCTGTCCCAAAATATGCTTTTGCTCTTCCTTTAGTAGAATCAAAATTCTTAGCGAGCGCTTGCTCATTTTCACAGAGCACCATACCGATGCCACCACCACCGCCACTAGCCTTAAGCATGACAGGATAGCCAATCTCAGCCGCGAGCTCAATTGCCTCGTCAAGCGTTTTAACACCAAGTTCACTGCCTGGCACAACTGGAACGCCAGCTATCTCCATTGTTGTTCTTGCAACTATCTTATCGCCCATTTTGTCTATCGTATCTGGTGATGGTCCAATAAATGTCAGGCCAGCATCCCTGACTTTTCGGGCAAACTCTGCATTCTCCGATAAAAAACCGTAGCCCGGATGGATGCCGTCAACATTTTCAGCTTTAGCGATCCTTAAAATCTCATCTGCATTCAAGTATGATTTTTGAACTGGAGGTTCCCCAATTCTAAACGCGCTATCCGCTTCCTTCACGAATGGCAAGTCCTTATCAGCATCAGAATAGACAGCCACGGTTTTAATCTCTAATTCACGGCAAGTACGGATGATGCGAAGCGCAATTTCTCCCCTGTTTGCAATTAATATTTTTTGCACGCTTTTTCCCCTTTCCCGTTAAAAAGTACACTCACTATTAAAATTCTACAATATTCTGTTTTTTTCCTGCAAAAATTGGAACCGCTTTCTAAAAATCAAATGCAGAATTTTTCATGTTTTTATAATATAATAAAAAAAGAGTTATTAAAAACAATTTTATTTTAGCTGCCTGTAAAATACGTATATTCTGGGTATAGATTAATACATTAAAATTTACGGCAGCATAAGCGGGGGATGTAATATGGCCAATAAAGTAGAAAAATTAAAAATCAATTATAAGACTTTAGAGGAATTCAAGAAATTCAGGGAGTATGGCCATCAAGAGCTTTCCATGCTCGAGGATCTTGAAGCGAATATCGTAGAAAATGATAGCGACTCACCTTTTTACGGTATTTATTTTGGTGATAAACTGGTCGCAAGGATGAGCCTCTATCAGGTTAAGAAACAATTTGACCGTTATTTTGAACCTGCTCAAGACTATCTGGAATTATGGAAGCTGGAAGTTCTCCCAGACTATCAGGGTAAAGGCTATGGCAAAACACTGGTTGAGTTTGCAAAAAGCTTCGGCTTGCCAATTAAGACGAATCCACGTGTAAAATCCCAGGATTTCTGGGACAAAATGGACTTCACTCCAGTCCACTATGATATGGAAAGGGACCGTGGCGAAAATCCGCTTGTCTGGTATCCTGCTGGTGTAACGGAGCAGGTTCAATAGAAGTGCATTAGAACCTTTTAAGCAGAACAAAAAGTGCATTAGAACCTTTTAAGCAGAACAAAAAGTGCATTAGAACCTTTTAAGCAGAACAAACACCTGCCGAGATTACGGCAGGTGTTTGTTTGATATCTACTTCTCTACCTTCTCAAGGCTTCCTTTTGGTTCAACATGGAATTTCATTTTCTGTTGTTTGTCATCTTCCCTCGGGCTAACTCTTTTCCTCGCCCGCTCCATAATATCAATCAAAGCGCGATAATCTTCTTCCATTGATTTCAGTTGAGTTTCTAATTTTTCATTTTCAGCAGACAAGTAATAGATTTGCTTTTCAAGGCTGTGGATTTTTTCTTTATGCTCATCAAGGCTTTCTTTGTTTCCAGATGCTGAGCCTGCTTTTTCATAGAGATCTTCAAGATATCTTTTCACCTGCTGCAAGCTGATATTTGCCTGCTTTTCTTCTAATACAGGAGAAGCTGTCTGAGCCTCTGTCACTGGCGCGGTAGTTTCTTCGGACTTTTCAGCAGGTTTGGACTGCTTTTTAGCTTCCTTCCTCTGCTTTTTAGCCAGCTCAATACCAGACTTATATTGCTTCCTGACGCAGGAATTCCAGCGGAAACCGCAGGCTGCTGCAGTCCGGGAGAGCTGTTTCCCTACTTCTTCAAAAGCTTTTAATTGCGTTCCGCCCTCACGGATATTGCGCAATACTACTTCAGCCAGCAATAAATCTTCATCTAGTGACCAGGCATCCTGACGGGTTAATGGCATCAGAAAATCCCTCCTATTGTTTTTTATTCATTCATATGCATCTGCTAGGAAAGATAGACTGATTACATGCCTTGTGACTGTTAATTATTTTTATTTTTTTGGTGCATAAATTCGTCCACTTTTTTGTGGTGTGCCTTTCCTTCCCATAACACAGCACATCTGGCTGCCTCATCATTCATTCTTTCTCTCATCGATAAAAGCTCCCACTTTTTATTCACTAAAGATTTATAGGCTTCTAATACCGCAATTTCTTTTTCTAAGCTTTCTTTTAAAAATGAGAGACACGCTTCCAGTGGGTCACCGTCGTACAAATCATGCAGGAACCCTATCTCCCTGAGCTCTTCTGCTGAATGTATTTTTGCGTCCAAGAGCATTTTAAGAGCATAAGGATGTTGCAGTTTTTCTAAAAGCAGCGTTCCCCCGCCCCAGCCTGTGGTAATGGCCAAATTGGCTTGGATGAACCCAGCTTTCATGCCGTTTTTCCCGATCCTGAAATCACAGGCAGAAGCTATTTCGCAGCCTCCTCCAACTGCGGTCCCATTTAAAATAGCAATAGTCGGTTTCGGGAGGACAAGGAGTTTATATAGAATACCTGCCATCCTCGACAGCATCCCGTATGCCTGCTCCTCTGTCTTAAGCAGGTGAAATGCCGCTAAATCACCTCCGGAACAAAAAGCCTGGCTGCCCGCCCCAGTGATGGCAAAAACCTTTACAACATCAGCGGATGCCAGTCTGATCGCCTCTTCAAGTCCATTCATTACCTCAAAATTTATCGCATTTCTGCTATCCGGCCTATTTATCGTAAAAAGCAAAACACCTTCATTTTCTTTGGATATTATGTACGGTTCCATCCTTGCCCTCCTAAAAATATATCTTGTTCCATTAAATTTTATCAATTTTCCGTAAAATGAAAAAGCAATCTCCCTGCTTAATATATTTTTTCACAAGAAAACAAAAAAAGCACAGGGACGCGTGAGCATCCTGTGCTTTTTTGTACAGAAAATTAGTTGTTAACAACTTCTTTTCCTTTGTATGTTCCGCAAGCCTTACATACACGGTGAGCAAGTTTCATTTCACCGCAGTTTGGGCATGCTACCATACCCGGAACCTGTAATTTAAAATGAGTACGGCGTTTTCTTTTCGCAGTTTTAGACGTTCTTCTAAATGGTACAGCCATTCTTCCCACCTCCTTAAAGAGAATAAGAAAGTTTATGAAGGCCAGTCCATTCTGGACCTTCACGCTCTTTTTTAATCGATTAATTAGTCAGAGGAATCAGATTCCTCAAAGAATTTTGCAAGTCCGGCAAGTCGGGGATCGAGTTTCTCAGTTTTTTCCTGTTCCTCGATTACTTCCCAATCCTTACCTGACTGGGGTGCGCCTTCCTGACCAGCGCTATCATCACAAAACACCTGTATTGGAACTTCCAGCAGCAGGATTTCCCTGATGATTGGTTCAAGATCAAGGACATCGCCTGTTACTTGATAAACTTCCTCATCAGCCTCGTAATCGTGGCTGTTCAAAAGGAAAGTTTCCGTGGTTTCAACATCAATTGGAAAATTTACGTCAACCAATGTCCGGGAACATGGAAGGATAAGATGGCCTTCAATCCGAATATGGAACGTCACTCTCGTGGCACTTATATCGGCCCTTCCAGTGAGGTGAATCGGAGAGACCTCACGGATCGTGGGATCTGTTTCCTTAACCGAATCCATCCGAACGATCTCGTCGATTAGAAAGTCCTTGTTTCGATGTTTTTGTATTTGACTTATTGTCCATTTCATAGAATCACCCCAAGGCAACAAAGGTAATTATAGCAACTCGTATAATCATTTGTCAATATTTTTTCTTTACACTATAATTTACATTAATACTGTAAATTAAACTTCTAGATATTGCAATAACCATATTAACACGAAGGAGCACAATAATGAAAGCTGTTGGCGTTGTTGTTGAATATAATCCTTTCCATAATGGTCATCTTTTTCACCTGCAGCAGGCTAAAGAGCAGTCTGCTGCTAAAATAGCCATCGCGGCTATGAGCGGAAATTTTTTGCAGCGAGGAGAGCCTGCGCTTGTTTCAAAATGGGCCAGGACCAGAATGGCATTGTCTGCCGGTGTGGACATCGTCTTTGAACTTCCCTATCGATTTGCCACCCAGCATGCGGAAATCTTTGCTGAAGGTGCTGTGTCCATTCTTTCCGCAGCAGGTTGCAGCAGTCTTATTTTCGGCAGTGAATCAGGAGATATGGATGCATTTACGCGGACCATCCTGTTTCTTGAAAAAAACAATGAACAATTTCAAGAAAATATTAGGTACTACACTTCGAAGGGAAATAGCTATCCAAAATCCATTTCTCTTAGCTTCCAATCCTTATCACCATCAGAAACATTCATCGACATATCAAGTCCAAACAACATCCTTGGTCTTCATTACATACGAGCAATCAACAGGCAGGAAAGCAGGATGCTGCCTGATACGATCACAAGAAAAAACGCAGGATATCATGATGAGCATTTTTCCTCAGCAACCATAGCCAGTGCAACTAGTATAAGGAAGGCTTTATTTGGCGCCTCTGGAGAAATGGATACAATAAAAAGCCTTGTCCCAGACTCTACCTTTGAACAACTTGCCCTATATAAAGAGAAGTTCGGCGGATTTCATTCCTGGGAAAATTATTGGCCTTTGCTAAAATATAGATTGCTCCAAAGCAGCCCAGCGGAAATAAGAGATTTTTATGAGGTTGAAGAAGGCCTTGAAAACAGGCTGTTTTCCACCGCCGCTGCGTCAAGGTCCTTCCATGAATTTATGGAATCCATCAAAACAAAACGCTATACGTGGACGCGACTCCAAAGGGTCTGCCTTCATATCTTAACCAATACAAAAAAAAATGAGATGAAAAAACCGCAAAACACCGTCAATTATTTACGATTACTAGGAGCTACGGAAAAAGGAAGGGAATATTTAAAGCAAAATAAGAAAAATTTCACTCTCCCTGTCATATCAAAGCTTTCTGCATATTCTGATCCAGATCTTGACCTTGATATTAAGGCGTCAAAAATTTATGCACTGGTCCAGAAGGGCGAAGGTCAAGAAGAACTTCTTCGCGAAGAATTTTCAAGACCTCCAATAATGTTGTAACAAGCTGTTTAATGCTGCACTGTCATACATATAACCTTCTTTAAGTATCGAGCTGTTATTCTGGACGGTTGATTTCCGCTCCAATCCACAGGTGCTAAAAAAACAACATTGATCTTTAAACAACTTAAGTTTAAAAAAACAAGCTGATAAAATCAGCTTGTTTTTTCTTTTAAATTCTCCAGGTATAATACAGCATCTTCGAAGGTGTTGACTGGTACGATTTTCATTTTAGTTTTGATATCCTTCGCGGCAATCATTGCTTCTTGATAATTCGAGTCCTTCGCACCCTCTTCATTAGGCGCAAAAAAGATTTCGGCTCCAGCCTTGTCTGCAGCGACTACTTTTTGCTGGATACCGCCAATCCTGCCTACGATTCCATCTGGTGTAATTGTACCCGTACCAGCAATTTGGTAACCTTTAGTCAAATCCTCTTTGGTCAATTGATTGTATATTTCAAGTGAGAACATCAAACCTGCTGATGGTCCTCCAATTTCTTCTGATTGTACTGTGACATCGGGATCAACATCGATTTCTTTGTCATCTACTAACTGGATACCGACAGCAGCACGATTGCTCCCATCCTCTAATGCTTTAAGCTGCACTTCTGCCTGATCTGTCTTTCCATTACGTTTAAATGCTAGCTTGACGACCTCTCCTGCCTTTTTGGAGCTGACGTATTTAATGAACTCATCAGAGGATTTGAATGCTTTTCCGTCGATTTCAAAAACATGGTCACCTGGCTTCAGCTTTCCTTCCGCAGGCATTCCTGGCATTACTCTGAGCACATAGACTCCCTTGTAAGTGTAATTCACTGGGATTCCCGCTTTTGTATAAGCAACTTCGATTGCCGAAGTTTTTGAATCAGCCATCATATGAAGCTGGCGTATGTTATATTCTTCATCTGACTCATCCTCGGCCCGGATATCTTCTACCGGATAGATCTCTTGATACTTGCTTAGCTTTGCGATGATATAGGCATAAATATTCGCCTTCCCCATCCTTACAGTTGTCAGCATGAAGTTGCCCTCTTCCTCAAAACCGCCTTCAACCTCGACAATTGGCTCAAGTTCTTTCGCCATTCCAGGTTTTGTGACATAATAAGGCAAATAATAAAGGGCACTCGCCATTAAAAGTATAGCTGCCAAGAAGCTCAGCTTTATAGATGTTTTTCTTTTCATTCTGTCTGGGACTCCTTCCACTGCTCAATACACTGTTTTATCTTATCTACATGCTTCTTCGCTTCTTCTTCACCAATTGTAATGATTTCTTCTATATTCGTAAAAGCTTTCGAATTATACATTTCTACTCTCGGCCTGATCATCACATCAGACGCTACCTCACGATTGGCGACAAGCTCCATTTGCATAATATCAATACTTTGGATGATCACATCGAATATAGAGGTAATATCAACGTTCACTTTTACATGGGAGACATCAACCGCAACCACTAGGTCAGCTCCCATTTCCTTGGCAACAGAAACAGGAATTCTGTCCACTACCCCTCCGTCCACAAAAAGCCGCCCATCCAATTTTTCCGGGACAAAAATACCAGGGATTGCGATGCTTGCTCTGACAGCTTCTGCCACCGGCCCTTTCTTAAAAACAACCTTCTCTCCTGACATCAGGTCTGTTGCTACGATTCCGATGGGAATATCTAACTCTTCGATAGTTTTTCCATGTGTAAAGATCCTAATTAACTCTTTTACTCTTTTTCCAGCAATAAACCCCATTTTTGGCACGGTAAAATCCAGATAGTACTTTCGTTTAAACACTCTTGAAAGCTTATATAGCCTGTCAATATCCAGACCCGCTCCATAAAATGAAGCAACAAGAGCACCCATGCTGCTCCCTGCGATCAAATCAATGGGGATTCCCTCATCTTTTAATACCTTTATAACACCCAGATGGGCAAATCCTCTTGCGCCACCTGAACCAAGGGCTAAACCTACCTTTGGACGCGGCAAAGCTTCTTCCTCCCTTAAATCCTATATTTTAACCATACAAACTAAACTTGGTCTAATTTGCTGTTCAGCGAGTATATTGATTTATATGAGGACAAGGCAGACAACTGCACAATTATTTATGAAGTTGCTGCAAACCCTTTTCCCAGAGTATTTAGGGAAGTCTACAAGGATTCGAAAGGTCATATGCTGAAAAAAAGAATGTTTTGTACAATTAACAAACAGCCGGGGTGGAAAAACCCCCCCTAATGAAGTTTTTACTTTATTTTACCACTGTTTAAATAAGTTTCACAGCTACATACCACAAAAGGGAGGGTGAAAGGTGCTTAAATCCAGATTTAAAACGCTGTTCCTTGCAGCCTCTGTCACTTTAATGGCTGCATCTTTAATATCTTTTCCGCAGGAATCCTTTGATGCGTCGATCAGAGGATTAAATATGTGGTGGGAAATTGTCTTTCCTTCCCTCCTCCCTTTTTTCATTGTTTCGGAAATGCTGATTGGTTTTGGTGTGGTCCGGTTTATCGGTGTCCTGCTCGAACCATTGATGAGGCCTTTATTTAAGGTTCCTGGTGTTGGCGGATTTGTCTGGGCAATGGGCATGGCTTCCGGTTACCCTGCAGGAGCTAAATTAACGGCACGGCTCCGGCAAGAAAAGCAGCTGACAAAAATAGAAGCTGAAAGACTTGTATCTTTCACCAATTCATCCAACCCGCTGTTTATTTTTGGAGCTGTATCAGTGGGCTTCTTTTATAATGTACAGCTTGGAATCCTCCTTGCCTTGGCACATTATCTGGGAAATATCAGTGTGGGACTGATTATGAGGTTTTATGGAAAAAACGAGGAAAGTCTCGATAAAGAAAAAGAGTCAAAGCTGTCTATTCGAGCTGCCTTCGCCGCCTTGCACAGGACAAGGATCAAAGACAACCGCCCAATCGGCAAGCTGCTTGGTGACGCTGTGACATCATCGATCCAAACCCTCTTAATGATCGGCGGGTTCATCATTTTATTCTCGGTCATCAACAAGCTCTTATTCCACTTACATATCACAGCTTTTCTAGCCAAATTCATCGAGATTGCATTAGGGATGCTTGGGATGACTGAAATGCTAAGCATGCCCTTTATTTCAGGTCTGTTTGAAATCACCCTAGGTAGCCAGATGACCAGCCAGGTTCAGGATGCTACTCTCATGCACCAGGCAATCATCACGAGCTTTATTCTCGCTTTCAGCGGTTTCAGCGTACAGGCACAGGTTGCAAGCATCCTCGCACAGACTGACATTCGATTCCAGCCTTTTTTCGTGGCCAGAATCCTGCATGGTTTTTTTGCTGCTTTTTATGCTTTTATCTTATGGAAGCCAGTGTATGTGAGGTTCTTCGAAGGCGGCCAGCCATCAAATGCCCTTCCTGTGATGGAATACCTTTCAGCGGAAGGTGGCCGCCTTGCTGATGTCCATAATTCGCTGATTACAGTCGGCCCACTAATTACTATAGTAAGTTTAATTATGTATGTATTGATTCTCGGCAACCGCATATTAAGAAAAGCGTAAGCGCCTTGAAAAAGGAACGGCGACTAACTACGCCACGTCCTGTGGCAACGTCGCCGTCAGCA
>NZ_JBALQL010000001.1:397649-400691 GCF_036964885.1 Bacillus sp. JJ1122
GACAAGCGACTCGAGGGGCTAGGCGCTGAAACTGGACATTTCCTGAGGTGAATTTTATGCTTTCTTATCTTATAAAAGAAAAATAACGGGCAGGAATTCTGCCCGTTATTCTTTATTTCCTTTAAATTTGCTGATCAGTGCCTCTTCCACCTCTGGAGGGACTAATTCGGATATTTTCCCGTCATATTTGGCCACTTCTTTAACGATACTGGAGCTCAAAAATGAGTACTGATTGTTCGTCATGATGAAAAAGGTTTCGATTTTATCATTTAACACTCTGTTCATTGAGGTGATCTGCATCTCGTATTCAAAATCGGAAACGGCGCGCAGGCCCCTTATGATCGCATTAGCATTAACGCTTTCCGCATAGTCGACAAGCAGGCCCTGAAAGGAGTCCACTTTAGCATTCGGTATATTCTTAGTTACCATCTTGATGAGTTCAATTCTTTCATCCACAGAAAATAGCGGTTGTTTAGAAGAGTTATTCAAGACCACCACATATAACTCGTCAAATACCTTTGCTGCCCTTGTAATGATATCGAGATGCCCGAAAGTAATTGGATCGAAACTTCCTGGACAAACAGCAATTCTTGCCACTTAGACTTCCCCCTCATCTTGTGCATCAAGCTTGTAAAGCGTTATGCCAATAATTCCATATTTCTCATTTCTAGCTTGCTTTAAAACGCCTATTCTTTCAGGCAGCTGAATATCTGAAGCATGCTCGCATACTATTAATCCTTCTTCATGGATCAGCTTTTCCTTTTCAATCATTTCAAGCAGTTTAACAAGCTGCTGTTTTTTGTAAGGAGGATCCAAGAATATGTAATTAAAGGTTAGATTCCTTTTCTGGATAGCTTTCAGCGCTCTGACAGCGTCATTCCTGTAAACCTCGGCTCTATTTTCAAGCCCGCATGATTTAAGGTTTTCATTGACAATATGTATCGCTTTGCCTTCACGGTCTACGAATATGACTTTTTCAAGGCCCCTGCTGAGAGCCTCTATTCCAAGTCCTCCACTGCCAGCAAACAAATCCAGTCCAATTCCACCTGTAAAATAAGGACCAATCATATTGAACAATGATTCCTTCACTTTGTCAGTTGTTGGCCTCGTACTCGTCCCAGGTACCGCCTTCAAAATACGGCCCTTTAAATCACCTGATACAACTCTCATCTTATGTACTCCTCAATTATGCAAATTACTCCCTTATCCTACCACACATACAAAAAATTAACCAAATAAGTGTATAACACTTCCTAAAGTGGAAATAATGAAAAATAACAACATCAATTCGAGGATGTTGTTGCCAACCGCGGAGAAGACTTACGTTTCCCCATAAGTTCTTCCTCCGGTTTCTCCTCTCCCTTTGCCTTCTATCCTGTTAAAGGGATGTAGAAGGACCCTGCAGATTTTGCAGGGCTTTTTTTTGCCTTCTTTTAAGGCAGATTAGATAAATTTTCCCCAGATTACAGGGATAAAGCGATTTCCTCTTCACTTTCGTCAATCGACACTTTAAAAATAGCTTGGAGCCAATGTTCCTCTATATATACAGTTCCGCTAATAATCTTAAAGGGGTTTTCCAGTAAGCCAAAACTTTCCCCATTCATTACAAAAGTATTATTCTTCAAATTAAAGGAATACTTGCTGTTGTTAGATGTCACTTGAATCGAAGTCATGCGGGAATCGACATTTGTATGGGCACCCAGTGAACTCATTGTTTTTATGAGTGGGAATAGTTTTGAGTCTCCTTCCAATAGAATATCCCAATCCATTATCTTTTGGCCATTCGCCATGACTCTCCTGTCATCATTAAAAAGCAATGGATAAAGACTGGAATCATCTTGTTTATTTAGGGTGAAGAATTTGGTTCCCATCCCCTTGATTGCAGCCAGCTGATCGTTAAGCTCAATATAATCAATGCTTGCTTCAATTCCTGCGAGGAAGAGAGTAAAGTCATTTATTTCCTCGCTAGTTAATTTAGTTTTAAGCTCTCGAACGATTGCCTGGCTTTTCGGATTGGAAGCAGGTTGTTTTATGATTAAGGAAGCAAGTGCCTCAAGCAGCCGCTTGTTGTTCGGTTCCAGTCCTTGAATTTTCTGAGACAGGAGAGATATCGCCAATTGCTGTTCAAGCTCATTTTTTGATAGGCTGCTCGCAGCAAGAAGAAGACCATTTCCATGGAAGATGCGATTTTCACTATTAAAGATTACTGATAAATGATTTTTATCCGTCAGACCTTTCAGACTATCAAATTGGTAGATTCCAGGCTGTTCTGGGGAACTGCTATAATATTGAATTCCTTTTTGACCCGAGAATTTCTCGAGGCTCCTGTTCTGCCAATAAAGGGAGGGATTTTCTCCTAATCCTTCAAAGACATAGTATTTCACGACTTCCATTTGCCTATAGCCCTTTAGCGGCAGACCTGCGACCCATGTTCCCTTCCGATGGAGCCTGTCCACTATTTCAATTCTTGTTGAAGCTATCTCCCGCTCACTAAACGAAACAAGCCAGTCGTTCAGGATAAACTCAACGGCTGATGCGTCAATTTTTATGAAATATTCAAATTGAAGCTCATCTCCTTTAGCTTTTATTGATTGTGTCTCATAATCATTCTGGCAAGGCACACCTTCTGAATTCGTACAAACAAGCTCTGAGGCATGCTCAGGAATGATCGCACCATATCGGCTGCCATTTTGCAGGTTTTTGAATACCTGATTAATTGTTAAACCCTTTTCGCCAACCTTGACTGTAACAGCCAGTGTTATTTTTTCATTAGGGGTACTTACCACCTGACTTTTATGATTCGAATAAATTATCCATTGCCATACTACTGTTGCACTAAGAAAGATAAACAAAATGGTTAAGATCAGAACGGAAGCTTTTTTCATCGTCGTTCTCCTTGAAGTCTTTCTGAATCGATATTATTTTATTTATAGGCTCTGTTAAAGCTGAATGTTGATTTTAAATCCTGTTGATTGTAGTGGAAGGCGCGTAGACTCCTCCGATAATGCTGCCGCATTTCCATATTGCGTGGGCAGATTCGAG
>NZ_JBALQL010000002.1:0-50004 GCF_036964885.1 Bacillus sp. JJ1122
AAAAGGGGGCACAGTTCATCTCTTCCCGGGTCTTTCCTTTACTTATTGCTGGTACTTATTGCTGGACCGTGGCAGCCGCTTCTGCAGCTTCACGCAGCTTTTCTTCAGCAATTTTATCGATTTCCTTCTTCAATTCCTCTACCATTGTCGCTTCAGGGACTTTACGGACTATCTCTCCCTTACGGAATAACAACCCTTCCCCTCTTGCTCCCGCAATGCCGATATCTGCCTCACGCGCTTCACCAGGACCATTTACAGCGCAGCCAAGGACTGCAACCTTGATGGGGGCTTTGATTTTTGAAATGTATTCTTCTACCTCGTTGGCAATGCTGATTAAGTCGATTTCAATTCTTCCGCATGTTGGACATGAAATTAGTGTCGCAGCATTAGCGGCGAGGCCAAACGACTTTAATAATTCTCTTGCAACCTTTACCTCTTCAACAGGATCCGCACTTAAGCTTACCCTTACCGTGTTCCCAATTCCCTTGCTAAGGATGGCTCCAAGTCCTGCAGCACTTTTTACTGTTCCCGCAAATAAAGTGCCTGATTCTGTGATTCCAAGATGAAGCGGATAGTCAAATGCCTTAGCTGCTTTTTCATATGCTTCGATGGCTAAATTGACATCAGATGCCTTCATAGAAACGATGATATTATGGAAATCCAGATCCTCTAGGATCTTAATGTGGTGCAATGCACTTTCGACCATTCCATCTGCAGTAGGGTAGCCATACTTTTCTAGAATGCGTCTTTCCAAGGAACCTGCATTAACACCAATTCTGATAGGGATACCGCGTTCTTTCGCAGCCTGCACGACCGCTTCTACCTTTTCGCGTTTGCCGATATTACCAGGGTTGATCCTGATTTTGTCTGCTCCGCCTTCAATTGCCTTCAGCGCTAAACGGTAATCGAAGTGAATATCGACCACAAGCGGAATATTGATGCGTTTCTTGATTTCAGGAATTGCATTCGCGGCTCTTTCATCTGGACAAGCAACTCGGACGATTTGACAGCCTGCTTCTTCGAGGCGTTTGATTTCAGCTACAGTAGCTTCAACGTCGTGCGTCTTTGTTGTTGTCATACTTTGGATGACAACTTCATTGTTGCCCCCTATTGTTAAATTCCCAACTTTAATTGGGCGGGTTTTGGTACGATGTATAATTTCACTCAACGGTGATTCGCTCCTTTAAAAAATGGAATTCATCTTATAAATTTCAAATGATGCACAACCCCATTTTATCAATCTTTTGTTCATATTGACAAGGAAAGACTATAATTGTTAGCCTTTGCTAATTTCCTTCGCTGTAATCCGGAAATTTATATGTTTTGCCAAACTTGATTTTTTGAGGGTCTGTACCATCATTCAGTAATTTGAAATCCGCAACAGCTTTTGATATCGGCACTGCGAGTTGGCTTTTTGAGTTACTGTCCAGCACAGATAAAACGGTATCTCCTGGTTTTACCTCGTGTTCAAAGTATGGAATATTATTTGTGTTATTCGGTCCTTCCTCCACTTTCTGCTTTTTGACTACTTTTTCGACGGTTTCTATCTTTTGCATATTTGCAGCAGGTAGAGTGCCTGCACTTAAATCATTGTAAATGGCATATACGATTACTACTAGAAACAGGAATCCTGCAAGTTTTTTCATAGGATTTTCCTCCCTTTAAGAGCCTATATCAAAACTTATGCAGGAAAAATAGAGTTGAGAACATATTTAATAGATTTTTTCTGCTTATTTTTATAGAAGATTTTAAAAATCAACTATGAACTTTACCATAGAGCATAAACAAGTGGATTTTTTAAAACAATGGTTGGCTGTATACTTGTGATTTTTCTTAATTCTTACAAGTGTAAAGCGAGTAACCTAGAATGGAAGTCAACCTCTATTCTATTAGCAATATTTTACGAAACCAGCTCGATGAATGGTCATAAGAAAGCTTATAACGACCACTCTCGATACCGAAGTCCAAAAAAAACGCCAAGGGGCGCATTTTAATCCATATTCTTTTTTAGTGTAGCAACTTCCTTAATAGCCAGCAATAGCATCATGGATCCAACAAACCAGTTAATCATGAAGCTGTAAGGAACTGTTGTTTTCAACAATGACATGATCGTGAAAAATAAGGTAGGAAGAGTGATGCTATAAGCGGCCATTCTCCACAAGTCTTTATAATGAAGATTTTTCCCTGCAAGATTTTTTAATAATAGACCGAATACAGCGAGAATAGAAATTTCAATGAACTTCATGCCGCTAGAAAAAACATAGATGGCAATAATGATTAATCCAATAAAAATAGGAAGGGAGGAGGAAGCACTGCTGAGCATGCTGATAATATCCTGTTTAGACATTGTCCCATCATTAATCAAGCTGTATGGAAATGAATTTGATTCCCCTCCTGCTGCTAAAACAGCTTCGTTCTTTAGCAACGCGAAGGTAGATTCCATTCCTGCCATATCTTCTTGTTCTACTGCGCCAGTAGAATCAAAAATGATTGTAACACTCCCACTATCAATGGTAAGAGGCTCCTTGATTTCTGATTTAAGTACTCCCTTTTCTATTGTAAAATAGGGCAATTTCGCTTCCAGTGTTTCTTTCGCAGTATTGACTGCTTCATTGATTGCCACTGCTGTGTAATAAGATGCTGGTATAACTGAAATTATGGTTAGCAGAAATACGTATAAAATCGTTTTCCCAATGCCTTGAAAGCGGAATAACGCAATATCCTTTGGTGAATATATGCTTTTGGCAAATTGAGTAAAAATATTCATCGATCCACGTCCTTTAATAGATTCACGTTCCTATTTTATATTTTCAACTGTGGTTGCACAAGCAATTCAATCTCGCTTTGTAACAATTTTGTAACATAGACTGGTAATGTTAAGGTATTGTAAATTCGATTCATAAACCATTTACTATTAATTAATATTTGCTTCATAATGGTGTGAGTTTGTAGATGTTTGTCGAAATCGATCAAGGGGTTGGAATAATGGAATTGAATTTACAAGAAATGCTGTTTGAATTCTTTGGCGGTCTTGGAATCTTCTTATATGGCATAAAATTCATGGGTGATGGTTTGCAAAAATCAGCAGGCGAGCGCTTAAGAGATGTTCTGGATCGTTATACCACTAATCCAGTAATGGGTGTACTAGCAGGTTTGATTGTTACTGTATTGGTGCAAAGCAGTTCAGCTACAACTGTTATCACAGTTGGTCTCGTAAGTGCGGGCTTTATGACACTGCGCCAGGCAATTGGAGTCATTATGGGAGCAAACATTGGTACAACAATCACAGCCTTCATCATCGGTATAGACGTAGGTGAGTATGCTTTACCAATTATTGCGTTAGGATCAATTCTTTTATTCTTCTTTAAAAATAAAAAAATACATAATGTTGGCCAAATTGTTTTTGGATTTGGTGCTTTATTTTATGGTTTAGAATTGATGAGCGGAGGAATGAAACCACTGCGTTCTCTAGAATCTTTTCACGAATTAACCGTAGAACTTAGTTCGAACCCACTGCTTGGAGTACTCATTGGAACGTTGTTTACTGTTATTGTCCAGAGTTCAAGCGCAACTATTGGGATACTCCAAGGTTTGCACGCTGAGAATTTAATCAATCTTGATGGTGCTTTACCGGTTTTATTTGGAGATAATATTGGAACAACGATAACGGCTATCCTTGCGGCGATCGGCACCTCAGTAGCTGCCAAAAGAGCTGCAGCAACACATGTACTGTTTAACCTTATTGGAACAACGATCTTCTTGATCCTGCTGAGTCCCTTTACCTATGTCATTGAAATGATCAGGGGCAGCCTGGGATTAAATCCTGAAATGACGATAGCGTTCGCTCACGGAATATTCAATACAACCAATACACTTATCCAGCTTCCGTTTGTCGCTGGCTTGGCGATCGTCGTTACGAAGCTTATTCCTGGTGAAGATGCTATCATCGATTATAAAGCACAGCACCTTGACCCAGTGTTTATTGAACAATCTCCTTCAATTGCACTTGGCCAGGCGAAGGAGGAAGTGCTGCGCATGGGTAAGTTCGCTTTAAAAGGTCTTGAAGAAACGAACCAATTCTTAAAGACAAAAAACACAAAACATTCCGCTAGTGCATATCAGCTTGAGGAAGCAATCAATAATTTAGATCGCAAGATAACCGATTATCTAGTAGATTTAGCAACAAGCTCATTATCTGAGCATGAATCTGAAGAACACAGTATGCTGATTGATACTGTCCGTGATATTGAGAGAATCGGTGACCACTTTGAAAATATCCTTGAATTGGTTGAATATCAGCTGGCTAATAAAGTGAAGATTACTGATTCAGCAATGGCCGATCTTGAAACGATGTTCAGCCTTACAGTCAAGACCGTTGAAGAGGCATTGCAAGCATTGGATCAGAAGAACCTTGAAGCAGCCACAGACGTTGTAAAAAAAGAAAATGAAATAGACAGTATGGAACGTACACTTAGAAAGCAGCATATCCTGCGAATGAATGAAGGACAATGCACTGGTCAGGCAGGAATTGTCTTTGTTGATATTATCAGCAATCTTGAGCGGATTGGCGATCATGCAGTTAATATCGCTGAATACGTTTTGGGAGATCAGAAATAGTGGTAAAATAAGCAAGGGGAAGCCCTTGCTTATTTTAATATGCAAATCAGGGTCTAATTTGTGTGAGAAGGAATGGTCAAATGATGGATTATATTTATTGGACAATCATCGGTTTGTTATTTGCAGGTGCTTTTGCAGCATTGGTTTTTCCAATTTTGCCGGGTGTCCTTTTATTATTGGGTGGCTTTGTAATATATGGAGTCTTTTTTTCATTCGATCCGTTTAACTGGATATTCTGGACTGTACAGGGACTGTTTGTCATTCTGTTGTTTGGCGCTGATTATATAGCAAATATAATTGGTGTGAAAAAGTATGGCGGCAGCAAAGCAGGCATTTGGGGGAGCACGATAGGATTGCTTGTTGGTCCATTTGTAATCCCATTCCTGGGCATTATTATTGGTCCTTTTTTAGGCGCAGCACTCGCAGAACTTGTAGTGAATAAGAAAAATTTAAACGATGCGGTCAAAATCGGCTTTGGTTCAGTGATAGGATTTGTTAGCAGTGTGATTACTAAGGGAATCATTCAGGCGGTCATGCTGATTTACTTCTTTATCCTTGTTCTCTAACAGGGAGATAACGAGCAAAATGTTTTTATTATTGGCTGGGTGTTAAAGGACAACGTTGATTTTTAGCTCCTGGCGCCCTCCGGAAAGCGAGTGCCTGGAGCGGAAATCAGCAGACAAGTTTAACACAGCCTTATTAAAAAAATCGTGCCTGCAAAGCACGATTTTTCTTCTTTAATTGAGCCCGCAAATTTCAAATGAGCAATTCTGGCAATCCACTTCTCTTTTCAAATAAGCAAGGTTTTTTATAGTAAACTTGAGCTGATCATATGAAATGATGTCTTTCTCACGTAATTCCTTCAGCATTCTTTGTACAACCTCCCGGGTTCCGTAGGTAAGATTGGCCAGTTCCTGGTGTGTAAGTGGCAAATCGATCAGGATTCCATCGTCAGTCATTACCCCGTAGCTATTGCTTAAACGAATTAGAATCGAATAAAGTCCGCCTTTTTTGCCATTCATAATTAAATCCTGGCATTTCATCTGTGCTTTTAAATAGCGGGTGCTTAGCCAATTGACAAGTGCATTCATTGCTGATTGATCCTTCATGATCATTTCTTCGAATTGTTCTCTTTTAATCATTAGGATTTCACACTCAGTAAGTGTCTTGGCAGAAAAGTGATAACGCGGGGAATGTTTAAACAACTCATATTCAATGATCATTTCTTCGCCATTTAAAATCTTCAGGATGAATTCCTTGCCTTTCACATGTACACGCCCCACTGAAACACTGCCGCTCAAGATGACATAAACATGGTTCACATTTTCTTCTTCCTGAAATAGTATTGTGTCGGGTTTAATTTTTTGAATCGTTTCCTTATCAATGAAGTTTTGTAAAATTAAACTGTATAATGAAATATTTTTATCCAACACGATCGTCTCCTTACTTTGCCTCTACACCTTTGATTTAAAAGAATTCATAATATGATGTCAATGAGGTATTGGGATAATATGGGTGTCGATATAGCTTGCTGCGACTTAAATCGTTGACAGATAGCCGTTTGTGTATTTTTGACGATTTTTCGAAAACTTGATTCTTGTTCAAAACAGGTAATTTAAAACATATGGAATAGATGCCTTGATGTTGATTATAGTGGGGGTTTTCGAGAATTTCGTCCCTATTTTTAAGTTACCGTAAGATTTAAGTATAAAACATATAATAAACGGGGATTTTAATTACGTTGGTTTAGAGCATTTTATTTGAATCGATTACCGTTCTCTGGTAATCTAATGATGAAGCGCTTTTAGAACAATTCTAATGTCTGAATAATAAGATAGATTTGTTCGAGAAAGTGTACCACGATACATAGGAGGATGTTAAAAATGGCATTTGAATTACCACAATTACCGTATGCATACGATGCACTTGAGCCACACATCGACAAAGAAACAATGAATATTCACCACACTAAGCACCACAATACTTATGTAACAAACCTTAATAACGCTTTGGAAGGCAATGAAGAGCTTCTTTCTAAAACTGTTGAAGAAGTTATTTCAAACCTTGATGCAGTTCCTGAAGCTGCACGCACAGCTGTACGCAATAACGGTGGCGGGCATGCTAACCACTCTTTATTCTGGCAAGTCATTTCTCCAAATGGCGGCGGCGAGCCTACTGGAGAATTAGCTGAAGCAATCAACACAAAATTCGGCGGCTTCGAAGGCTTCAAAGAAGAATTCTCAAAAGCTGCTACAACTCGCTTCGGTTCTGGCTGGGCTTGGTTAGCAGTTAACAATGGAGAACTAGAAGTTACTAGTACTCCAAACCAGGACTCTCCTTTAATGGAAGGAAAGACTCCTATTCTTGGACTTGATGTATGGGAGCATGCATATTACCTGAATTACCAAAACAGAAGACCAGAATACATTGGCGCGTTCTGGAATGTTGTAAACTGGGAAGAAGTTAACAACCGCTACAACGCTGCAAAGTAATATTATCTTAAAAGGGAAGGCTGCAATCATTTGCAGCCTTTTTTTGTTTCTCTGTCGGTATGCCTCGAACATGTCTCCTAATTACAATGGCAAAAAACTGCATAACGCTGTTTACTTTGTTAGAAACTACCCTAGAGAAAAGGGGAGTAGATCATGAGCAAAGTAAAAAAATTATTAGGAGATATCGAACTTACAAAGGATTTAACGCTCCTATTGATTATTGGGGGACTGTACTCATTGAGCATTGCCCTTTCTAATACCTTTGTAAATATATACTTATGGAAGCAATCTGGAGAGCTTGCCGATTTAGGATTATACAATTTATCAGTTGTGGTGGCGCAGCCATTGACATTCATCCTTGCAGGCAGATGGGCTAAAAAAGTAGACAGAGTGATTGTGCTCCGCATTGGAGTGATATTCTTAGCTTTGTTTTACGTAACTGTTCTGTTTGTTGGAACAAGAGCGTCCGATTATTTGCTTTTATTAGGTGCTTTACTGGGTATTGGCTATGGTTTTTATTGGCTTGCTTATAACGTGCTTACATTTGAAATCACAGAACCGGAGACAAGGGATTTCTTTAATGGCTTTCTCGGGATTCTTGGATCTGTAGGAGGAATGATTGGTCCGTTTGCTGCTGGTATAATTATTTCCAGACTTGAAAAGTTCACGGGTTATACAGTCGTATTCGGTCTTTCTCTAGGACTGTTTGCTGTCGCTGTTTTATTGAGCTTTTCATTAAAACGAAGGCCAGCCCACGGAAAGTATTGGTTTCAGCGGATCATTACGGAGAGAAAACATGATAAGAATTGGCGGATGATTACAAATGCGCATTTTTTCCAGGGATTAAGGGAGGGGGTATTTGTCTTCATTGTTTCGGTTTTCGTATTCATTGCCACTGACAGTGAACTTGCCCTCGGAACATATGGGCTGATTAATTCGGGTTTCTCATTTCTGGCTTATTTTTTCGTATCAAGGATGCTGAAAAAGGAATTCAGGAAAAGAGCAATTCTTATCGGAGGCCTTATGCTATTTTTTGCGATATTCCTGATTGTTTTCGATCCAACTTATATACGCTTGTTGTTATATGCGGCTCTGATTGCAGTTGCTTATCCTTTGCTTCTGGTGCCTTATTCCTCCATGACATATGATGTAATAGGAAGAGGGTGGAAGGCTGCTGAAATGAGAATCGAATATATAGTAGTAAGAGAGTTATTTTTGAACATGGGCCGTATCTTTTCGATCGTTTTGTTTTTAGCTGCTATTGCTTTATTCAAAGAGGAGAAAGTCATTCCAGTTCTTCTCGTTGTTCTTGGAAGCGGGCATACACTCATTTATTTTTTCATTAGGCAAATCCATATAAAAGCTCCAGCATAACCGGGATTTCCCGGTTTTTTGTTATGGGAAAAATTTCTTATGCTGTTTCATGATAGTAAAAATCGAGTTTTTTCGATAAAATATAGGTTAGTGCTATTGCACGGACATACAGACTGAAGAGGTGGGAGAGGCTTGAATAAAAAGAAAAAGAAGAAGACGCATGTGCCATTCAGGCTGAATATGGTGTTTTTTGCCGTTTTTATGTTATTTTCAATGCTGATTTTGAGGCTGGGCATTGTTCAAATTGTATATGGGGAAGATTTTAAGAGAGAAATCGAACGTACCGAAGATGTTACTGTAAATAATCCGGTTCCAAGAGGGAAGATGTATGACCGGAATATGAAAACAATCGTCGATAATACACCTAGCAAGGCCATTACTTATACAAAAAGCCAGAGCACAGATACAAAGGAAATGCTAATGGTAGCCGAGCGCCTGGCAAAGCTGATTAAAAAAGATACAAAAGAAGACTTGAAAAAGGTAAGAGAAAGAGACAAAAAAGATTATTGGATTTTAAGGAATGAAGAAAGAGCAAAGGAAAAAATAAAGAAAGAAGAATGGGATCTGTATGATGAGAAAAAGCTGGATGACAAGGCAATCTACAATCTTCAGCTGGACCGGATCACAGAAAAGGAATTAAAAGAATTGTCTGATGAGGATTTAGAAATCCTTGCGATTTTCCGTGAACTAATCAGTGGATACGCGCTTTCTCCGCAAATCGTCAAAAAAGATGTTACTCCTGAAGAATTCGCAATTGTAAGTGAGAACCTTGAAATGCTTCCTGGTGTCGATACAACTACTGATTGGGAGCGCGAATATACTTTTGATAAAACGCTGAAATCGATTCTTGGAAAAGTAAGTGATTCTGAGAAAGGGCTGCCTAAAGAAAAGCTTGAATATTATCTTTCACGTGATTATAGCCGGAATGATCGGGTTGGCCTTAGTTATATCGAACAGCAATATGAAGATATACTGCATGGTCAAAAAGCAAAGGTCAAAAACATTACTGACAAAGCGGGAAATGTACTTGATACAAAGGTAATTACCGAAGGGCAGCGTGGCAAGGATCTTGTTCTGACAGTAGACATGGACTTGCAGTTAGCAGTTGAGAAAATCGTTGAAGAGGAATTATTAAAAGCAAAACAGGAGCCAAGAACCCGTCTTCTAGACAGGGCATTTGTAGTATTGATGGACCCGAATACAGGTGAAATCCTCACACTTGCAGGAAAACAACTTGAAAAGGATGAGAAGACTGGAAAGACCATTATGCAGGATTTTGCAAGTGGTAATTTTACCACGTCTTATAACGTTGGATCGGCTGTAAAAGGAGCCACAATCTTGACAGGCTTCAAGACAGGGGCAATTCAGCCTGGCACTTCATTTTATGATACACCGATCAAAATTAAAGGAACAAATCCAAAGAAATCCTGGAAAGCAGGATTGGGTACACTTGATGACCGTAATGCATTGAAAGTATCCTCGAATGTTTATATGTTCAGGACAGCAATCAATATTGGTAAAGGTAATTATCAATATGATCAGCCATTATATCTTGAACCTGAAGCCTTCGATACAATGAGGAATTATTTCAGCCAATTCGGCCTAGGAGCAAGAACTGGAATAGACTTACCAAATGAAATGATTGGTTTTAAAGGAATGGAGCGCAGGCCAGGTCTTTTACTAGACTTTGCAATCGGCCAGTATGACACCTACACACCGATTCAGCTTGCGCAATATGTTTCAACGATCGCGAATGGCGGAAATCGTCTGCAGCCGAGAATTGTGAAAGAAATTCGTGAACCGGTTATGAAGAATAATGAAGTAGGTCCTGTGCTGGAAGAAATCGAACCGGTCATTCTTAATAAAGTCGATGCCAAACCAGAATGGTTTGACAGAGTGCAGGAAGGTTTCAGGAGAGTTATGCAGGAAAAGGGTGGAACGGCATACGGTTCCTTCTATAACGCTGAATATAAGCCAGCAGGTAAAACTGGTACTGCACAGGCTGTCTATGATGGACCAGTGAAGTTTCCTGAAGGCCAGCTTCCTCCTGAGGTAATGAACTTGAGCCTTGTGGCATATGCACCTAGTGAGAATCCCGAAATCGCCTTGGCCGTTATGGTACCGTGGGCATACGAAGGGGGCCAGGGACATCATGCGAATAATGATATTGCCCGCAGGGTGCTTGATACGTACTTCGAGCTTAAAAAGAAGCGGATGGAAGGAAATATGAATCCCGAACAGCCAAACCAGGAAGTAGAGAAGAAAGAAGAAGGCGCTGAACTGCTGGAAGAAATTGAAGCGGAAATTGAACAATAGAATACTAAAACTGTCCCTTTTGGGGCAGTTTTTTTTTATGGTGATGGGTATACTAACCGCAAGCGGGCAAACCTGATATTTATACCTGCTTTTCAACAAGCTCACACGTAAATCAGATAAATTTACAAAACCTTTACATTCAGTTAAAACAGCGTTAAAAGAAAAGCTTTATTCTTAGTCTGTAGGACAAAACAACCATATCTCGTAGGGGGAATTAAGGAATGAAGAGTCTTAAAAAAATGAGCCTGTTTTCAATGCTTGCAGCTCTTATGGTATTTGCTGCTGCTTGCGGTGGTGGAGATAACGAAGGTAAAAATGGTGAAGAACTAGAAGGCAGTGTTGTCATTGATGGCTCTGGTACTGTTTATCCTTTTATGGCACGTATGGCTGAAGATTATATGGGAGAACAAGAAAATGTCTCTGTTGAAGTAAGCCGCTCCGGAACTTCAGCTGGCTTTAAGAAATTCCTTGTTAAAGACGGTACAGACTTTAATGATGCATCCCGACAAATAAAAGATGAAGAAAAAGCAGAAGCTGAAAAGCTTGGCATTGATGTACAAGAAATGAAGGTTGCTCTAGATGGTATTACAATCGTCATTAATAAAGACAATGACTGGGCTACCGAACTTACAGAACAAGAAGTTAAAGATATCTTCCTTGCAAGCGCTGGAAAGAAGAAATGGTCAGATGTACGTGCTGATTTCCCAAATGAAGAAATCAAAACATATGGCCCGAACGAAAACCACGGCACATACGAGTTCATGTTTGAAAACATTTTAGGAGAGCAAGAACTTCCTGGAAACATCAATCTGCAGCAAGATTACTCAACTTTAGTGGATCTTGTTTCAAAAGATAAAAACGCAATTGGTTTCTTCGGTTACGGATATTATGACAGCAATAAAGATAAGCTTTCTGCTGTTAAAGTTGACTTTGGCAAGGGTCCTGTTGAGCCTTCATTAGATACAATCAAAGAAGATGGCGATTACGCACCATTCACTCGTCCGGTATTCACATACTTGAACGTGAACCAGACTAAGAATAAGCCGCAAGTTCTTGATTATGCGATCTATACAATGGAGCATGCAAAGGATGTTGCAGCAGATACTGGATTTGCTCCGTTATCTGACGAAGATATCAAGGCTTCTCTTGATACTTTAAATGGATTAAAGAAGTAAATTCTTAAACCTTTTTACTAAGAGGATGAGAGGTCTAACCTTCTCATCTTCTTGCGTGTATTAAAAAAATTAATCTGTTTTCCCTGGGGTACGATAAGGAAAAGAGTTCTTCCTTGGATAAGAAGGATGAAAGGGGTTTTACACTTGGCGAAAAGCGTTGTTCAAGATAGCAATGAAAAAATGAATGTGCGTGATATGATACAAGAGAAGAAAAAGACTCGAAGTATCAACAATTATACGGAAAAATTTATTCCGAAAATTCTATTCGGTATTGCAGCAATCTCTGTTTTCACAACAATTGGAATTGTACTTACTTTATTAACGGAAACAATCGCCTTTTTCAAAGACGTTCCTTTTCTAGATTTCTTTACAGGCACGAAATTAAAGCCATTAGGTGATCATGCTGTCTTCGGTGTATTGCCTTTGCTGACAGGAACACTTATTTCAACTGTAATTGCGATGCTCGTTGCGATCCCGGTTGGACTTATGACAGCCATTTTCTTAAGTGAATATGCTTCTGAAAAATTAAGGAAAGTTTTAAAACCGATTCTTGAAATTTTAGCTGGTATTCCTACTATTGTTTATGGTTTTTTTGCTTTCACTTTTGTTACACCTCTTTTAAGATCGTTTATTCCAGGTCTTGAACCTACCAACATTCTGAGCCCAGGTCTTGTAATGGGTATTATGATTATCCCGATGGTTGCTTCTTTATCCGAGGATGCAATGAGCTCTGTGCCAAACGCAATGAGAGAGGGTGCTTTGGCTTTAGGTGCAACAAAGCTTGAAGTAACCTGGAAAGTTGTCATTCCTGCAGCGATATCAGGGATCATTGCTTCATTTGTGCTCGGTATTTCTAGGGCGATAGGGGAAACGATGATTGTAGCGATTGCAAGCGGAAGTTCAAAAAACTTCACCTTCGATGTAACACAATCGATGCAGACTATGACTGCCTATATCGTAGAAGTAACAGGAGGAGAAGCGGCTGCGGGAACGACTTTATATTACAGCCTTTATGCCGTCGCCATGACCTTGTTTGTTTTTACGCTGATCATGAACCTAGTCGCTCAATATATCTCTCGCAGGTTCAGGGAGGAATATTAATATGAAATACGTAGATGCAAAACAAGTTCATAAAAAAATGGGTTCACGTTTACTAGCCAATAACCTGGCAAAGGCACTTTTCTTCATTGCCACATTATTCGGCCTTGTAGTGTTGGTTGTACTAATTTACCGTGTATTGTCGGATGGCTTGCCATGGATTAATATGGATTTCCTGACAAACAGACTATCTACAGATCCCGAGAGAGCCGGTATTTGGGGAGCAATAATGGGTACCTTCTGGCTGATGCTTGTTGTAGCTCCAGTAACCATGATTCTGGGTATTGGAACAGCGATTTATTTAGAGGAGTATGCAGCAAAAGGCCGTATCTCTTCTTTTATCAAAACAAATATCTCGAATCTTGCTGGTGTTCCCTCTGTAGTATTTGGTATCCTAGGATTAACTGTATTCGCCAGGACACTTGATTTAGGTTCTGTCGTTCTTGCAGGAGGTTTAACTATGGCTTTGCTGGTACTTCCGGTAGTGGTGGTTGCGAGCCAGGAAGCTATTCGAGCAGTACCGCAATTTTTACGGGAAGCATCTTATGGAATGGGTGCAACAAAATGGCAGACCATTAAAAATGTTGTTCTGCCTGCTGCTATACCGGGTATTCTAACTGGTGTCATTCTTGCATTATCCCGTGCGATCGGGGAGACGGCACCTTTAGTTGTAATCGGAATACCTGCATTGTTAATTCCTATACCGGACTCCATCTTTGATAAATTTACGATTTTGCCTGTACAGATTTATTATTGGACAGTTGACTCGGCACTGGTAGCTGAATATGCAAACCTTGCAGCTGCGACAATCGTTATTTTACTGTTAGTTTTGTTCGTGATGAACTCAATTGCCATTTTGATTCGTAATAAATTTCAGAAAAGATATTAGTCTGGGAGGGTTAACCTATGTCAGTAGTTACAGATAAGACAACAGCAAATTTAAAAGCAGAAAAACAGAACGCGGGCAATATGGATCACAAAAGGGTTGTATACGATACAAAAGACCTTAACCTATGGTATGGCGAAGGCCATGCTTTGAAAAATATAAATTTAGCGATCAATGAAAATGAAGTTACAGCAATTATCGGGCCGTCGGGCTGCGGTAAATCCACATATATTAAGACGTTGAACCGTATGGTTGAGTTGGTCCCAACAGTGAAAATTTCCGGTGAAATTTTATATAGAGGACGAAACATACTTGAAAAATCTTATCAGGTAGAAGATTTAAGAACAAGCGTAGGAATGGTGTTCCAAAAACCAAATCCATTTCCAAAATCAATTTATGAGAATATCGCTTATGGTCCAAAAATTCACGGTATTCGCGACAAGAAAATCCTTGATGAAATCGTGGAAAAAAGCCTAAGGGGAGCAGCTATTTGGGATGAAGTGAAGGACCGCTTAAACTCTAATGCCTATGGTCTTTCTGGCGGACAGCAGCAGCGTATCTGCATCGCCCGTGCTCTTGCGATTGAACCAGACGTCATTCTTATGGACGAACCTACATCAGCACTTGATCCTATATCAACATTAAAGGTTGAGGAACTTGTACAAGAATTGAAAAAAGATTTCAGCATTATTATCGTTACGCATAATATGCAGCAGGCAGCACGTATATCTGATAAGACTGCATTCTTCTTGAATGGGGAAGTAATCGAATTTGCTGAAACCGATAAGATTTTCTCCAATCCTTCAGACAAGAGGACGGAAGATTATATTACTGGGCGTTTCGGTTGATTTTTCATACAATTCAGTTGGAAGGATGAGGATTACATGGTGGTTAGAGGAAAATTTGATGAAGACCTTAAAACATTGCATGCCAAATTGCTTGAGCTTGGAAATTTTGCAATAAACGCACTGACTAAATCACTCGAAGCTCTGGAAAATAAAGATATTGAACTAGCGTTAAAAATCCTTGAAGATGATGCTGATGCGAATATTCTTGAAGAAGAAATCAATGATTTTGCGATTTTATTGATTGCAAAACAGCAGCCAGTAGCAGTTGATTTAAGAAGGCTAATTGTAGCCATCAAGATTGCTACAGATATTGAAAGAATGGCAGACTTTGCGGTGAATATCGCAAAATCCGCAATCAGGATTGGAAATGAACCGCTCGTAAAACCTATTGAACATATCAAGCAGATGCATCAGCTTTCGCTGCAAATGCTGACATTATCGCTTGAAGCATACAATGAAGAGGACTTAGGCAAGGCAAAACAGGTTGCTCAAATGGATGATCAGGTTGATGAGCTATATGGCCAGACAATTAAGGATTTATTGTCCCTTGCACAAAGTAAGCCTGAGCAGCTGGCGCAAATTACTCAGCTATCGTTCATAAGCCGATACCTCGAAAGAGCAGCCGACCATGTTACAAACATTGCAGAAAATGTTTTCTACCTCGTTAAAGGCAAAAGGTATGACCTTAACCAATAGAGTAAAAGAAAGGAGCAGGGAATTCCCTGCTCCTTTTAGTTTATGGACAAAAGGGGTGCGGAATGGTCTCAATTTGAATTTCATTTGTCTTTTAATATTAATATTCCACTTGATTAACTCCGCGTGTCTCCTCTCTTTTCTCTGGCTAATAGTCATGATCATACTTTGAAGCTATTTTACCTTCTTTTTCACACATGAATGTAGCCCAGAATACTGACACGTTAATATGTCCAGCAATAAGGGTTCTTGGTTCCCTTGAAAAACAAAAATTGGAAAAAGTGGACGCCAATACGGCCTACTGGTTACACAGATGAACAAAAATTGGAAAAAGAGGAAGTCAAAAAGGCGTATTGGTTACATGAATGAACAAAAACTGGAAAAAGAGGACGCCAATAAGGCCTATTGGTTACATAAATGAACAAAAACTGGAAAAAGAGGACGCCAATAAGGCCTATTGGTTACATGAATGAACTAAAAACTGGAAAAAGAGATCGCCAATAAGGCCTCTTAGTTACCTGTATGAACAAAAACTGGAAAGATACGTCACCAATAAAGCCTTATTATTACCATAAAGACTGTAAAAACAGGACATCAATAAAGCTTCTTGATTACTCGGATGAACAGTAATTGGAATACGAAGTGCCTAGAAATCAACAAACCATTTAAGAGACAGACAAAAAAAGACTGCCGACAAACTCGATTTTCATCTGGTTTGTCGGCAGTCGGAAGGGGTCTCCAATCTAATAAGATATTACCTATTTTTCGTAATTACCTTTGCAATCTGGTCATAATCCATGCCGCCGGTTAATTCATACCGCCCGATTTGGACCTTCATATGGTAGCCTTTATCAATCAGGAATCGTTCGAATTTATCTTCATCATCGATGATTCCCTGGCTCTTCAGCATAACTGCCACGTCCCCAGGAGTCATGCCGCCAGCGATTACAAGCGTGAACTTCTTCTCTTCTTTTACCTCTTCGGGTTTAGCTTTTTCAGCAGGAGCTTCTGCTTTTGTCTTTTCCTCTTTTGCTGCTGTTCTTTTCTCGTTGAGTTTTGCAAACTCATTGTTGTCCATTACTTTGTAACCTTTAGTTTCGAGAAGCTGTTTTGCATTGGATACAGTTACTTTCTGCTCTGTACCTTTATTTGCTATTACATTGCTTCCTGCCCAAAGGAATATGGCAGAAAACAGAATCCCTAGTGCGAATGCTTGTGCTGTCCGTTTATTCATACGATCTGTCCTTTATCAACAAAGTCATTAATGATTTCCTGTACTTCCTGAGTCGAAAGTGAAGACTGCTTTGCAATCTGATTAAGGTCCATTCCTTGCTGGGCAAGTGACCATACTTGGTTTTTAATGATATCGTGGATTTGCTTTTTTCCTGTATTAAAAGAAGATCGTTTATCCAGGATTGAATCATTGACTAGCAATTCTTCTTCGAGTACTTTCAGCTTTTTTTTGATTTGATAGAGATCCTGAATCTGCTGGATTGTCAGCTGATCAATTTCCTCGCGCAGTTCCTTATACGGATCCTTTAAAAAGAAAGAAAGTATGAAAAGGATGGCGGCCAAGGCAATCAGGCTTAAGATTATATAGCCCATCTGTTATTCCTCCCTAGCTGTAATTAAAACACATAAAGTTAGTGTACCATTCCAAATTCGAAATTTCGATTTATATTTTTTTCCTAAAAAAAAATGATAGTTTTGTCATAATATGATTTCCAGTCGTTGTAAAGCATGTCGATAAAAGACCATATTTGTAATACATATTGACTATAGAAAATTATTTGCTCGTTCTTCTGCTGATAAAGCAATAGGGTGCAAATTACGACAATTTGCGTTCATTGTAGCAAGGTAGTTAAAATGCTAACATAAATTTATAGAATATATGATCAATATGAGCAATAAACTATTCATTTGGAGGTGCAGCGTGGCGAAGTACAATAATTGTTCAATTAAGGAATCAGACTACCTGGCTGCGCGAATCCTTTCGCCTAAAAAGCTATTTGTTTTTTGGCAGCTGCAGGATGAAAAGGTTAAGTTTATGGCCGATTACTTCGACCTTCCAGAAGCAAAAACTGTAAAATCTTTGCGGCTGTATGAAATATCCGCTTTTGAAGGTGCAAAGCATTCAACATGCATACTTGAAGTGATCTTGCGGCAAGGTGTATCCAGTTGGCTATTTAAAGGGATTAGTGAAAAGCGGAATTATGAAGTTGAATTTGGAATAAAGCGAAATGAGGCAGATTTTTTTCCATTGCTTAGATCAAATCCAATTATATTAAATGATAAATCGATATCTCCAGAATGTAGTAATCATCCTTTAACATCTCCCGAATGGACTGCGCAGGTAAGTACATACACCTATTATGAGAACATCGAAGGGAGCACCAGGAAGTGATTCAGAGGGAAGAAACCGATCAAAAGAAATCAATTCTTATGCTCTCATGGGAGTATCCACCACATATTGTTGGAGGTCTTGCGAGACATGTTCATGCACTGTCCATCGAGCTTGTGAAAAGAAATTATGAAATCCATGTTATTTCTTCAATGGCACATGGTGCACCCGGCTATGAAAAGAAGGATGGTGTGCATATCCACCGGGTGGCTCCCCTAAATGACCAAGACTCAAATTTCATTTCATGGATTGGCGGCCTGAATTTAGCAGCAGCCAACCTGGGGCTTTCCATTGCACGAGATACCATAGTGGATGTGGTCCATACTCATGATTGGATGACCGGTCCTGCAGCGGAATTTCTTAGTAGTTCCTTAGGCGTTCCACTTGCCGCTACAATACATGGCACAGAATACGGGCGGAATAAAGGGATCTTTACCGAGCTGCAGCAATTTGTTTTTGACAAGGAGAAGTCTCTTGTCCATGCATCAGATAAGGTAATTGTATGCAGTGACTATATGGCAGACGAGATTAAGCAGCTGTTCGGAGAACCAGAAAACAATATTTCAGTCATTCCAAATGGGTCAATAATGGAGGAGGTAAGTTTTCAAGAAATAGATGTCGAGAAAATTTATCCTTTTATTAATGGGAAAAAGGTGATCTTTTCGATTGGAAGAATCGTTAAAGAAAAAGGCTTCGAAACATTGATAAAGGCCGCATCAATCTTGAAAGAAACCATTCCGAATTTGTGCTTTGTGATTGCGGGAAATGGTCCATTACTAGAATCTTATAGGCAGAAGGTAAAAAAATTTTCATTAGAAGATTCGGTTTATTTTATCGGCTTTATTCAGGATGGAATTCGAAAAGGGTTTTTAAAAAGAGCTGATTTGACCGTATTCGCAAGCCTGTATGAACCATTTGGTCTTGCTGCCGCTGAAGGACTGGCAGCAGGTAAACCCACGATCATTGCCCAAACCGGGGGACTGCAGGGTTTGGCAGAAAATTTAAAGACAGGCTTTTATATGGAACCAGGAAATGTAAAAAGTTTGGTTGATTCTATTAAGTTTATCCTTGCAAATGAACAGCTGGCAAACAAAATAGCCCTGAATGGGAAACTGGCAGTCAGAGAAAAGTTCAGCTGGTCAAAAAACGCAAAGGCGACAGATGATCTGTATCAATATTTATTATTAACGCATTCTTGCGAAAAGGAGGGTTTAAATTGAATATAAATGCTTATCTTCAGGCAGAAAAAGATGATGGAATGGTCATTTGCAGAAAATCCTTGATTTTTTCACCAGGTTTATGGATTAACGGTAAGGTGTATTGGCTTGATGATGCAAGCGAGAAATTGCTTCCGAAAGAAGAAATGTCTATAAAAATCAGACAGCCTAATATTCATTCAAAGATAGAGTTTTTAGATATTTTTGTTACAAACCATTCCAAAAACAGCAGGCATGCAAAGTTGATTTTGATGCAGCAGTACACGGAAACAGCGAACGATCAATTCAGTTTTGTTTCCCCAAGCGAGGATGTCATCTATCATTTTGCCGATAAAAGGATTTTCCTGGTAAACGGAATCAACAGTACGGGTAGAATGAAACAATGTACGGTCCAGCCGATTTGGAATGTAAGCACCGACCGGCTATGGACTTGCCGTGAGTCAGGTATACTTAGTTATCAGCCTATGGCAAAGGGAGCTGCTGCCAGTCTTTTTTCTCTGGATTTGGATATGGGCCCTAGGGAAACTCAAAAAAGCAGCTGCTGGTCAATAGAAGGAACTGAGAAAAATACAGTAATAAATTTGAATCATATGCTTTTAAAAAACACACTAGCATTTCCCGACAAAAAGTGATATTATAGAAAAGTCGTATGCACGAACCTAGCTTGAATTAGTTTGGAGGGAAATTACATGCGTGTAAACATTACATTAGCTTGCACAGAGTGCGGAGATCGCAACTATATTTCTAAAAAAAATAAGCGAAACAACCCAGATCGTCTTGAGCTAAAGAAATATTGCCCAAGAGAAAAACGTACAACTGCACACCGTGAAACAAAATAAGCAGCGGGATTTTTCCCAGCTGCTTTTTTCTTTGCCTTTTTTCAGAGCATGATGAAGCAATTAATGGTAAAGTTTATACATAGGATTATATCTTTGTGACCATTGGAGGAAGAATAAGTGGAAGCAAAAAAAGAATTTCGTAAAATGGTAAGGAAAGAATTGTCAGCACTAAATTTGCCGGAATATGAGCATTTATCCTACCAAATTGCTCAGCGGCTCTATCTGGATGAATATTGGGAAATGGCTTCAACGATCGCCATTACAATGTCAAAAATGCCTGAAGTTGATACTTGGCAAATAATCAGGAAAGCCTGGGAGCAAGGTAAAAGGATTGTTATCCCAAAATGTGCACCAAAATCAAGAGTGCTGGATTTTCGGGAGTTGACCCAGTTCTCCCAGCTTGAATCAGTGTATTACGGACTTTTAGAGCCAATTGTTTCTGAAACCGTAAAAGTAAAACCAAATGAGATTGATTTAGTTATTGTTCCAGGGCTGGCTTTTTCTAAAACAGGTTACAGACTCGGCTTTGGGGGAGGATACTACGACCGTTTTCTGGCAAACTATCAGGGGAACACTCTTTCTTTAGCCTTTGAAAGTCAAATCGTATCAGACATCCCAATTGAATCTCATGATATTCCGGTAAGTAAAATTATCAGTAATGTTGAGGTTAATAAAGTTGGGGGCTGAGCAATTAATCATCCCATTTTTTATTGCCGCTGTTGCGGTGGCTTCTTTATATTTGAAGTTTCTCAGTTTCTCTGGAGCAGTCGCTGCATTTGTTACCGGCTTGTTCGTCTGGTCAGGGTTTGGAATAAAGGGATTGATTCTTATGGGGATCTTCTTTGTGACATCCAGTTTGCTGTCTAAGTACAAGCAAAAGCGAAAGGAAAACCTTGGTGAAGTGCATGAAAAAGGATCCGCGAGAGACTGGGCACAAGTTGCTGCCAATGGAGGAACAGCTGCCATTGCTGGGTTTATGAATCTGTTGTTTCCAGATCCTGTTTGGATGCTGGCATTTTCAGTTTCTCTTGCCAGTGCTAATTCTGACACATGGGCTTCAGAATTAGGTGTTCTAAGCAAAAGTGATCCGATATCAATCAAAGGATTTAAGAAGGTTCCAAGGGGTACGTCGGGTGCAATTTCACGTTTTGGAACACTCGCAGCAGCCACAGGCTCCTTGTTGATTGCGAAAGCTGCTAATTTGTTATTTAATCTTAACCTCGATTGGACAGTGGCCATTTTTATTTTAGGATTAGCTGGCTCTTTTGTGGATACCTTACTTGGCGCTTTTTTACAGGCAGGTTATAAATGTGTAGAATGTGGATTGCATACGGAAAAAACAATGCATTGTTCAAAAAAAACTGCTCGATTGACTGGATATGAATGGGTGAACAATGATGCAGTGAATTTTTTATCAGGTTTTGCAGTAGCTAATATGGGGATGATTATATATATTGTTTTTTCTTATTAAAGTTAAGGGCTTAGTTTGTAACAAAATGTTTATAATGATAACGTTTTCGGTAATACATAAGGATTCATAATTAATGTACTATATTAAACATGGAAATAGTAAGCAGCCGAATTTTAGGAGGATGCCGATATGAAAAATCGTGTTAATAGAGTTGTCCTGGTAGGTACTGGCTTCGTGGGGTCAAGCTATGCATTTGCAATGATCAATCAGGGAGTGGCAGAAGAGCTCGTTCTTGTAGACCTCAATAAGGAGAAATCTGAAGGGGATGCAATGGATTTAAACCATGGTATGGCTTTCGCGCCTTCACAAACGAAAATATGGTTTGGTTCATATTCAGATTGCAAGGATGCTGACTTGGTCGTTCTTTGTGCAGGAGCTAATCAGAAGCCGGGTGAAACAAGACTGGATCTTGTTGAAAAAAATACGAAGATATTTAAAAGCATTGTCGATGAAATAATGGCAAGCGGCTTTGATGGGATTTTCCTTGTCGCCACAAACCCTGTTGATATTCTCACGTATGCTGTTTGGAAATTTTCTGGCCTGCCAAAGGAACGTGTCATTGGTTCAGGGACAATCTTAGATACAGCCAGATTCCGCTTTTTGCTTGGAGACTATTTTAAAGTCGACACAAGAAACGTTCATGCTTATATTATTGGAGAACATGGTGATACCGAATTACCAGTCTGGAGCCATGCTGACATCGGTGGTAAACCAATCGAAAAAATGATGAAGGACCAAGAACGTTATAAACACGATGACCTGGAAGAAATTTTTACGAATGTAAGAGACGCTGCTTACCATATCATTCAGCGAAAAGGGGCAACTTATTATGGGATTGCGATGGGACTTGTCCGTTTAACTAAAGCCATTCTGCATGATGAGAACTCAATCCTGACTGTTTCCGCCCAGCTGAACGGTGAATATGGACACACTGATATTTATATAGGGGTACCTGCAATCGTGAACCGTAGCGGTATCCGGGAAATAGTCGAGCTATCACTAAATGACGAGGAGCAAAAGAAATTCGATCATTCTGTAGAAATACTGAAACAAGTCATGGATCCTGTGTTAAAAGGCTAAATTTCGAAAGCTGCCATTTTTGGCAGTTTTTTATGTTAGTTGCTTTGATTTATATTTCTGAATGAAGGTATCATCCTATATATGGGATTTAATAACGAGTGTGAAACCGTTTTCTTCTATTATATATACACAACTTTTGGAAGGTATTTTTTTTCGTTCATCGGGATAAAAACTCGATCTCTTTCCCAAAATAAAAGGGGAGGGATTTAAATGGTCAGGAAAATGATTTCGATTTTTATGGTTGGTCTTGCCGGATATTTTCTATTTGAAAACAGGTACAGGGTTATGAATGTATTGCTCGGAAACAGGTTCTTGCGAAGGGTCGCAGTTGGCTCATTAATGGGATTGCCCGGTGTAAGGAGCAAAATGCTTCAATCTGTATTTTCAGGACCTTCAGATTTTCAGTAAAAGACCCTTTGAGGTCTTTTTCTGCTTTATTCCAAGGTTCGTATCTTAACTATGAAAAAAAGGACCAGGTACATATGAGATAAGAAGGTGGTATACAAGGCCTCTTGATATGTGAGGAAATAATATTTAGTTTATAATATTTTTAGTGATAATTTAACATAAGGCATATACATATTGATAATAAATTTATAGCCGCATTATTAGGCAAGAAAGTAGGGGAGAAGTTGGCTTTTTTGGAGGAATATTTGTTTTGGAAGACCGCAGAATTCCTGATTGACCAAAAGGAGTATCGGATTCTGCAGCTGTCAAAGGGCCAGGAGGAGCTGTGGCTGGAGAAAACAGAAAACAAGCAAGCTCAAGTCATTCGCTTGCTTCATTATAATATTGATTGGAGCAACTGGCTCCAAAGAGATATAGAAATGACAGCAGACAATGGGGAAAGCATCCGCAAAAAGCTGGGTAAAGGAGATTTAAAGCTATTGAATCTCTATTTCAGTTCTTATCCACCAGTAGATGATTATGAATTCAGGTTGAAGGAACCTTTTCAATCTCCTGACAAACCAAAAGTCAGCGTTACATCAATATTAGTAGACCGAGCACATGCAGCGGATGCGGTAAATCGGATAGAGGAGCATTTTGGCACAAATGCAGAACTGGTATATACAGATGATTATTTAGATTATGATATAGAAACAATAAAGAAAAACGCCATTTCAACAGCATTGAACAGAGCTAAGGCTGAACAATCAGTATTTAATTATGGCAAACCATTCTTCACTTATCTTTTTATTGCCATCCAAATTATCGTGTTTCTTGTTATGGAATTCGCTGGGGGCAGTACCAATTCATCCACATTGATAAAATTTGGAGCTAAATTCAATCCTCTTATTCTTGAAGGTGAATGGTGGCGTTTTTTCACACCCATTTTCATTCATATAGGCCTCCTTCATTTGTTGATGAATACGCTGGCTTTGTATTATTTAGGAACGATGGTAGAGCGACTTTTTGGGAATTTCCGTTTTTTAATTATCTATCTAGCGGCAGGATTCACTGGTGTGCTCGCTAGTTTTTTATTAAGCCCCAATCTATCTGCTGGAGCGAGTGGAGCGATATTTGGCTGTTTTGGAGCCTTGTTGTATTTCGGCGTCAGCAATCCGAGATTATTCTGGAGAACACTGGGACTCAATATTCTTGTAGTGCTTGGTATCAATCTGGCATTTGGATTTACGATTCCTGGAATTGATAATGCAGGACATATCGGCGGACTGATTGGCGGTTTTGCAGCTGCGGGCATTTTACATCTGCCAAAGAAAAAGCGCCCATTGCTGCAACTCGGGTACCTGGCAGCTGCAAGCGCTTTGATTTTTCTGTCATTGCAGTATGGTTTCAGCGGAAAAGCCGAAATCGTTGATGAGCGGTCAGTCTTGGTGCTTGCCCAGCAGCACATTATAGCCGGTGAGTATGGTAAGGCACGTCAATTGCTGTCCACATATTCAATAGAAGAAAATCCCTCTGCAGAGACATATTTTCTGCTCTCATATACGGAGATTAAGCAAGACCGCCTTGAGGAAGCAAAAGGCCATTTGCTGAAAGTGGTGGAAATGGAGCCTGAGTTCCACGAAGCTTATTATAATTTGGCACTTATATATATGGATGAAAAAAATTACAAAGATGCTGAAAAATATGTCAAGAAGGCAGTAGAACTGAAACCGGATCAGGAAGATTACAAGAAAACATTGAGTCAAATTAAAGGTTTACTTAAATCAGCTGCTTCAGAATAATGCTTTCACCATCTTTGGTTTGAGTTACTGCCAGTAAATGGCTTTTATCCTTAGAAATTAAAATAAGCGGCATGGTACTGTCTAGAGAGTCGACTACAGTGCCGTCGCTTTTTTTTATGCCAAGGTTGTAATTTTTATATAATCCCTCCCACAGCCTTCCGAGTATATTAGCTGTTTCTCTCTGTGAAAATCCATCGATTGGCTGATCTTCATATTTACGGATTTCATATAAAGGGATGGCGATGTAGTTTGAGAGATTAACTCCATAATTCTTTGCAGCTTTCAGGAGGCTTTTATTGAGCCTGTTTTCTGTGCTTCGATCAAGGACTTGCTTCCATTCCCTCTCTTCCTTGCTATTTGGAACCCTGAAGGAACTGAGTGGGCTGAATTGTGAATCAATTACGTAAAGCCTATCCTCAGACATCCGTTGGGAACTTGAAATTCTATCTCCGTTGCCATGAACCTCAGAGTAATGAAAGGTGATGGCATCATATCTTCCGCTTTCTCCTGTTGAAATGATATCTTCCTGTGAAAGGTCAGATGTATCCTGTTCCCATTTGGCCACTTTACCCTTCAAAAGACCATTAATAAATAATAGGCCTAAATCCTGTCGTAAATAGGCTTCCCGATCTAGTGCAGAGTTTACCTTCCAATCAACTTGATGCTGATTATTTTTTTTATCTTTTAACAGAGTTAACGTAGTATTTGCAGCTTGATAGTGAACAGATTCATCTATTGGAAAGAAGGTGATCGTTTCCTGTATAGACTTGAATAGCTGAAGTTGAATCACGATAGCAGAAGCTGCAATCGCCATTGCGCTAATTCCTAAAAATAAAAAACGTTTCCCCATGCATATCCCTCTCAACGTTCATATTAGTTTGTCCGGTATAAACACTATATGACCACTGTTCTTAAGACATGCATTAAGTATGTTTTATTGATTCTTGGGCAAAGATGGTGAAGAAATAGTCAGGAAAAAAATGGTTTATTGCTGGAATGAAAGGTGTTTGAGTTACGCTATGACAGAGAAAAAGAAGCATCTTGTACAAGAAAGCCTAAAAGAAAATATTGAATTCCTAAGAAAAGAACTTGGTATTGGCAAAAGTTTTGATGTCATTCAGCTTGATGTAGAATATGCGGGCCGAGATATGGCGCTGTTCCTGGTTGATGGTTTTGTAAAGGACGATATCTTATTATTTATCATGCAATTGCTGGCCAAGCTGGAGCCAGGGACCTTAGAAGTAGACACATTGAAAAAAATGGTGAAAACGTATATACCATACGTAGAGGTTGAAACAACTGATGATTTAGATAAAGTAGCGGATATGGTGCTTGCAGGTCCAACAGCCTTGGCGATTGATGGAATCACAGAAGTAATTTTGATTGATGCCAGGACCTACCCTGTCAGGGGACCAGAGGAACCTGATACCGAGAGAGTTGTAAGGGGTTCAAGAGATGGCTTTGTCGAAACACTCGTATTTAATACCGCTCTTACACGGAGGAGAATCCGTGACCGCACCTTAAGGATGGAATACATGCAGGCTGGCAGGCGTTCTAAGACTGATATTGTCGTTTGCTATATTGAAGATATCGCTGATCCCGAAATGGTCAAAAAGGTAAAGGATGCCATCAGCAAAATTGATACTGACGGTCTTCCAATGGCCGAAAAGACAATTGAAGAATTTATGGCTGGCCGTCATTGGAATCCTTTTCCGACAGTAAGGTATACAGAAAGGCCCGATACGGCAGCAACCCATTTATATGAAGGCCATGTCTGCATTATTGTTGATGGATCACCAAGCGTCCTTATCACTCCTACAACTTACTGGCATCATTTGCAGCATGCCGAGGAATATCGAAATAAACCAATAGTTGGAGCATATTTGCGATTAGTTAGATTCATGGCAGTATGGTCATCATTATTTTTGCTGCCGCTGTGGTATTTATTCGCAGTAGAACCTGGACTGCTTCCGGATAAGCTTTCCTATATAGGCCCAAATGATCCAGGTCAGATACCATTGTTTTTACAATTCTTCATGATCGAAATCGGCATAGATGTCCTGAGGATGGCAGCAATACATACTCCAACCTCACTGGCCACTGCACTCGGACTTGTCGCTGCATTGATGATTGGCCAGGTTGCGGTAGAGGTTGGCCTTCTGACCAATGAAGTCATCTTATACCTTGCTATAGCAGCAATTGGCACGTTCGCGACTCCAAGCTACGAAATGAGCCTTGCCAACAGGCTGGTACGATTATTTTTGCTGATTTTAACAGCTGCGTTCCAACTATACGGTTTCTTGATAGGGATTGTCTTGTTCATCATCATGCTCGCAAGGATGAAGTCATTTGGCGTCCCCTACCTCTGGCCGTTCATACCGTTTAACCTGAGGGCTTTCCGTGACGTCTTGGTGCGTTCACCAATCCCATTGAAAAATCGGCGTCCGCGAATTTTGCATCCGCAGGATCCGGATCGTTAATAATGTGAAACGAAGAAAAGCAGCCTCCGCTGCTTTTTAGTTTTTTGGGGGATTATGGCTAGAAAATTAAACAAACATTTAATAGGGCCGATAAATCAACACGATATTATGTACTTTGAAACAGTTTAATAAAAGAAAGATAAATAAAGATAAAATCTTCTCCAGCACACTTGAGGAGGTTCTATGTATCCATTATACTTAAGTATTGTAGACATGCTCTTATATTCACAAACATTGAGGGGAATACGTTGAAAACCATTTATGAAATCCAGCAATTCCTGAAAAAGTTCGGGACCATAATTTACATTGGCGACAGAGTTTCTGATTTAGAGCTTATGGAGTCAGAATTGAAGGAACTTTTTAATTCCCAACTGATCGAGACAAATGTTTATCAGACTGCAATATTGCTGTTAAGACATGAGATACAGCTGGAAAAAGAAAAAACTGCAAATAAGAAAAGGTGATGCAAGATGGCTGAAAAATGGCTCATAGGTGTGGACTTAGGTGGTACAACGACAAAACTGGCTTTTATAAACTTATATGGAGAAATTCTTTATAAATGGGAAATACCAACAGATGTTTCCAACGACGGGAAAAATATCACCCTTCATATCGCCAAATCGATTGATCAGAAGCTGGGAGAATTAGGTCATTCCAAAAGTGAAGTTATTGGGATTGGCATGGGAGCACCTGGTCCGGTCGATCTTTCCTCAGGTGTTATTTTTGAAGCGGTAAACCTAGGCTGGAGAGATCCATATCCGTTAAAGGATTTACTTGAGGTAGAAACTTCATTGCCGGCTGTAATCGATAATGATGCTAATTGTGCTGCACTAGGTGAAATGTGGAAAGGTGCTGGCAATGGAGCAAAAGATTTGGTTTGTGTAACTTTAGGTACGGGGGTCGGCGGAGGCGTCATCACCAATGGGGATATTGTCCATGGAATAAGCGGTGCTGCAGGGGAAATCGGTCATATTACTTCATTAGCTGAAGGTGGGGCACCTTGCAACTGCGGTAAAACGGGCTGCCTCGAAACCATTGCTTCTGCAACCGGTATTGTGAGGATTGCGAAAGAAATTCTGGATGCAGAACCATCGAGCGGTGAGCTTACAGTAGTTTTAAAAGAAACTGGACTGGTAACTGCAAAAGATGTATTCGATGCTGCCAGAAGGAACGATGCGATTGCCCTTAAGGTAATCAACACAGTTGCATTACACCTGGGAATTGCTCTGGCAAATATAGCGAATACACTTAATCCTGAAAAAATTGTCCTCGGCGGTGGGGTATCAAAAGCAGGAGATGTCCTCCTGAATCCGGTAAAAGAACAATTCTTAAGAAATTCTTTCCCAAGAGTTGCTCAGTCCACTGAGATTAGTATCGCAACGTTAGGAAATGATGCTGGTGTGATTGGCGCTGCTTGGCTGGTAAAGAATAAAATTTACCAATCATAAACCTTATGACAGGGAGTTTTCTCATCTATGAGAAAACTCCCTGTTTCATTTGAGTCAAAAGTTTCAATTTTCGGAATTTGGACTGTGGTGAAACTTTTTGAGGTTTGAATCGTCTATAATGGTGGAAAATGACATTGATGAATTATACATTTTGCCATTTAAGTTGGGTTTGCTTTTTTGTAAAAAAAGTATTAAGATTATGTTTGATTCTCGAGGGAAATGTTTATTTTCCCTAAAAATTCCCATGTCTGTTATTTAATAACAGGGAGGTTGTGAACGAATGAAAACACCTAAATGGTCAAAAGCATCCATTGTTGCCATCGCAACAATCCTGCTATGGCTGAAAACGTATATTGCCTATAAAACTAGTTTTGATATTAAAATTGAAAACTGGAGACAGGAAATTATCCTGTTCATAAATCCTTTAAGCTTCCTGATGTTCATCTTCGGAATCAGCCTGTTCATGAAGGAGAAGAACCAGAAGCGCTACGTGCTGATTACAAGTTTCATAATATCCGCAGTATTGTTCGCGAATGTTGTGTTCTACCGCTTCTTTAATGACTTCCTGACGATTCCAGTCTTATTCCAGACGAGCAACATGAGTGACTTGGGGAGCAGTGTCACCGAATTGATCAACTTCAGTGATTTATTATATTTTGCTGACTTTATCATTTTAGCCGTCCTATTAAAAATTAAACCGAAATTTATGGGATACCGAGAATATTCCAAGGTAGATCGCAGAGCATTCTTCCTCGTCGCGATCGCGATTGCTTTTTTCAATCTTGGAATGGCTGAAACAGAGCGTCCCCAGCTGCTTACAAGAACGTTCGACAGAGAAATGCTGGTAAAGAATATCGGAACTTACAATTATCATCTTTATGATGCGTTCTTACAGTCTAAATCATCTGCACAGCGCGCAATGGCTGACGGCAGTGAATTAGCCGATATCGACAATTATGTTCGAGCAAACTATTTGCCGCCTGATGAGAAGATGTTTGGTGTCGCAAAAGGCAAGAACGTAATTCTTATCTCTATGGAATCCACACAGAACTTTGTGATTAACCAAAAAGTAAATGGACAGGAAATCACTCCTTTCCTTAACGATTTCATTAAAGACAGTTATTACTTTGATAACTTCTATCACCAAACTGGTCAGGGTAAAACTTCAGACTCGGAGTTCCTAGTTGAAAATTCACTTTATCCTTTGAGCCGAGGTGCAGTTTTCTTTACTCACTCGGGGAATGAATTTACGGCTACACCGGAAATTTTAAACAAAAACGGTTACTATACAGCTTCTTTACACGCTAATAATAAGAGTTTCTGGAACCGGGACATTATGTACCAATCATTAGGATATCAGCGTTTTTATTCGCTGCCTGATTACGAAGTAACTGAAGAGAATTCAGTAGGATGGGGAATGAAGGATGTTGATTTCCTTCAACAATCTGTTCAGCATTTGAAGGAAATGCCAAAACCGTTCTACTCAAAATTCATTACATTGACTAACCACTTCCCATTTGAATTGAGTGAGGAAGATAGATTTATTCAGCCGTATACGTCCGATGATAAAACTGTAAACAATTATTTTCCAACAGTTCGTTATCAGGATGAGGCTTTGAAGCTTTTTGTACAAAAATTAAAAGATGAGGGTCTTTATGAAGATTCCATTATCGTATTATACGGAGACCATTATGGGATTTCGGAAAATCATAATAAAGCTATGAGTGAATATCTTGGCAAAGAAATTACGCCATTTGAAAGCACTCAGCTGCAGAAGGTGCCTTTGATTGTCCATATTCCTGGACAACATGGAAAGACCATTTCCACTGTTGGCGGCCAGATCGATATCAAGCCGACAATCTTGCACCTGCTTGGAATTGATACAAAGTCCGACATTGATTTCGGTTCAGACCTTTTCTCAAAGGACCGCCTTGATTTTGCTGTGCTTCGCGATGGAAGCTTTATCACGAAGGATCGTGTTTTCACACGTGAAACTTGCTATGATAAAACAACTGGTGAACCTACAGACAAAAACAGTTGTGAACCGTATATGGAAAAAGCAAAGAATGAACTTGAATACTCCGATAAAATCATATATGGTGACCTGTTGAGATTCTATGATAAGTCTGCAGGCAGCAAAGGCTCTTTCCCTCAGAGTGAAGAATAAGACCGAATAAAAACCTGTGCCCTTTGGCGCAGGTTTTTATTTTGTCATAACGATTGTATTTTCTTGGACTGGAGTGTATCTTATCTGTATCGGAAATATGCTTTGTGCCCTAGGTTATTGTTGAAAAGTAAATCTGTAAGTGTAAAAGGGATTTTATCATGCTTAAATATCAGCATGGTCTACAAAAAGAGGTTCAAATAAAGATTTATCGTAATTGTATGAAACATTTGGGTAGTATTTAACGTACAAATAAATACAATGTTTTAATCGTAAGGGTGGTGTAGTGGTGAAAGGAGACGGAGAGAATACATACAAAAAGCCTATTATGTTCTTGTTATTCATGATCCTGTTCACTTCTGCAATAAGCCTTACTGGATGCTCCCAGAATATGGAGGGTTCAATCCATGCCGGAGCCAAGCATAACCTGATCAGGCTTAAAGAAACACCTGGAACTTCTTATTTAGGAGCTAGTATCATACCAATTCAGGATGAGGATGAAGAGTTTTACAAGGCAGCAGGCTGGCTAACGAATTTATCTATCCTATATATTGCAAATAAGGGCGAGAGTTCTACTCTGTATTCCTATAATCTTGGCTCAGGAAAAGCAAATATGCTTTTTAGGAGTGAAAATCCCATTGTTGCGGCTGAGATTAGTCCAGATAAAAAGAAAATTTTAGTTCATGGTGCTGCCAAAAATAGCGGGATTTTGACGATCATCGATCTCTCAGGTAAAGAGATTTTTTCGGCAAACATAGATTCTTATGAATTAAGTTTTGAATGGAATCCATTTAATATGAATTTGCTTACGGTTTCTGCTTTTACAGAAAATTGGGATTTTAGTACTTTTTTGTTGGACTTGAATAAGAAGCAGCTAAAGGAGATTGATCTTCCAGAGCCATTTGTTCGCTGGATTTCTGATGAAGAACTTGTTTTTCAGGAGTGGCAGGAACAAAGTATGGCATTGCAGGCACCATTAAAGGTATTATCAGTTGATAATCTGAAAGCTGAGCAGCTTTTTGAGGATTTATACCAGTTCGATGCGATGGGAAAGAATCTGATCACAGTCAGGGTCGAAGAAAATGAAGATTCTGAGCTTGCATATTACACAATCTATGCACCGGGACTTGAACCAGCAGCAACCTTTAATGCACCGGTTCTGACATCTTTTTCTGGCTGGCTCATTCCTTTTTATGATTTAATGAATGATGGGAAGGAAATCTTATATTTACGTGCCCTTCATAATGGAGAGGCAGATATTTATCAGGATGGCTTTGATTTAATACGTTTAAACCTTGATACCCAAAGAGAGGAAATAATTTTTTCGGGCCAGCCCAATGAGCCAATATCCTGCTCGCCTTCTGGCGAAATGTGCCTTACCGGATTTCAGTTCGAAAAGGTATTAAACATTGATACAAAGGAAATAAATGAGCTCGTCAAATAATTCAATAGGAGAGAAACAAATGGCAATAGTAGATGTGACAGTTATACCGATTGGTACACAGACACCTAGTGTAAGTTCCTATGTAGCGGACATTCAAAAAATTCTCAAGGAGTATGAAAAAGAAGGGAAAATCCAATTCCAGCTGACTCCGATGAATACTTTGATAGAAGGTGAGCTGCCTGTATTATTTGAGGTTATTCAAGCAATACATGAGGCACCATTCAACGCGGGGATACTAAGGGTAGCGACAAATATCCGAATTGATGACCGGCGCGATGTAAAGAGGAAGATGCAAGAAAAAGTAGATCGGGTTAATGAGCTTCTGAAATAATCTTTATTTATACAAGAAAAAAAGACCACCTGAACGGTGGTCTTTTAATGCCTTCTATTAATGATGTGCAACTGGGAATCCGTGGTTAAGGACTGTCATGACTGTGAACCAGCCAAGTACTAAGAATGTTCCTCCAGCGAATACAATTCCAAGAAGGTTTTTGTTTTTAAGCGCCGTAAATGTTCCATAGCCGGCAAGTAGCGTAACTAAAGCGAAAATAATCGCCAATCCCATGATAAAGCCCCCTTCATTAAATATTTGGCAGGCATTTAGCCTTTTTGTTGAAGTTTTAGGCGGCAGCCTGTTTATGTAATTACAAGCATACACTCGTTTTTTATTGTATATTTTTTTAAATCATTTGTCGAGGTCTAAAAATTCAACTTTAACTTTATATGCCCTTACTATACCCATAATTAGCTCTTTATAGTGTTTCGCTGTAAAAAAAATCTCTCCTGCTGCTTTAAAAGTTAAGTGCTCATCTATTTGCAGTAAGGCCATCTCTTTTTGTTTATTGTCTGAACCGCTTATTTTGAAAGCTGACAACTGATCAATATATATAAATGATGCACCATCTGCATAAAAACCATAATCGAAAAAGTCAGTTCCTCGTATACCTTCTGCTATTCTGATAAGAGGATGAATTTCTTCTAATAACTCTGCATCATGCAGCAGCTTAGCTGCCTCATCGGCAAGGTTTACAGACGGATAGATAAATAAATGACCCTGAACGAGAAGGGGAGGCGCAACTGAATGAAAAAACTGCAAAAAGTCTGGCAGTTCTGAGATAAATGGTTTAGCTTCGATCCCTATTGTTTTATTCAATGTGTATGCTCCTTACAGATCTTTTGGCAAATCCTTAAATCTTATACAACAATAGTGTAGAATAAATATAATGATAATTTCAATAGAAGCTGGAGGCATTTATATATGAAATGGAAACAGATTCCACTCGGGCAATTGCAGACAAATTGTTACCTGATCATTGATGAAAATAATTCTTGTTTAATCGTAGATCCAGGGGATAATCCAAAAAAACTGACAACATTAATTGAACAACATGAACTAAAGCCGGAAGCAATCTTGCTAACGCATGCTCATTTTGATCATATAGGCGCAGTAGACCGTATCAGGGATAAATACGCAATTAAGGTATATATTCATGATAGGGAAAAGGATTGGCTTACAGATCCTGCATTAAATGGATCGAGGCATTTTATGATGAAGGAAATGATAACAGCAAGGCCGGCAGATCACTTGATTACGGAAGAAGGAGAAATGTCAATCGGCAACTTTTCTTTTTCTGTATACGAAACACCTGGGCACTCACCTGGCAGCATTTCGATCTATTTCCCTGATGACAATTTTGTTCTCGCTGGTGATGCTCTTTTCAATGGAAGTATCGGCAGGACTGATTTGCCAGGTGGAAACCATAATCAGCTAATTAAAAGTATCCATGACAGGCTTTTGGCATTGCCTGAAGAAACAGAAGTCCTGCCAGGACATGGACCAGCAACAACAATCGGCTATGAAATGGACACAAATCCATTTTTAAACGGGTTTTAACTTTCAAACTAGAAAAGCCCTTCTCTTAGAGAAGGGCTTTTCTGGGGGATGTTCTATTCATATCATGGGAGGGGATATAGTTAAGCTACTAATTAAAACAATATAATAAAGAAAACACTATGTCAATAGTGAAAAACTGTGTCTGAGGAGATATTATGAAAGAAATAATCAGCAGGGCTATTGCTTCATCACCACTTAAAATGATCTCTTACGCTAAATATATGGAGTTAGCACTTTACCATCCTTCAAAAGGGTACTATATAAAAAATCGCCAAAAGATTGGCAAAGGCGGAGACTTTTATACTACAAGCAATGTTTCAGATGTTTTCGGAAAATTAATAGGCAAATGGTTTGCTAAAAACATTGGAAGTTTAGGCCTTCCGCCATCCATTTGTGAAATTGGTGCGGGAAATGGGCGTTTTGCTCGTGCTTTCATTTCAGGCTGGAATGAATGTAGTGATGATGCTCTTACATATTACATAGTTGAGGAAAGTCCTTATCACAGGGAATTGCAATCGGAGGCTTTGGGCGGGCTGGACAATGTTCAAGTGGTTCATGCTCCGACCTACGCTGATTCCGGAATGAATGAAGGTCTTGTTTTTTCAAATGAATTGTTCGATGCCTTCCCTGTTCATGTAATTGAAAAAAAACAAGGTGTCATCCAGGAAGTCTTTATAACGTGTGAAAATGAACAGTTGATTGAAAAATTTGTTCCTGTTGAAAATGAAGAGATAATTGCATTCTTACAAAAACAAAATATTGAACTTATCGAAGGTCAGCGGATTGAAATACCTCTGGCAATGGAGGAATTCATAAAATCCATTGCAGAAACCTTATCAAAAGGGATCATTGTCACTGTCGATTATGGATATACAAAAGAACAATGGATGGAACCTTCACGAAAAAAGGGAAGTCTTCGTGGATATTATCAGCATCAAATGTTTCACGATGTCCTGCAGATGCCTGGGGAAATGGATATAACGAGTCATGTCCATTTCGATGCATTGATATCTCAGGGTGAAAAGTATGGCTTGAGCTTACTGCAAAAAAAGAGACAGGATGAATTCCTGCTGTCGATTGGCATTCTGCAAGAGCTGGAAAACCACTATGATCCAAACCCCTTTTCAGAAACAAGCAAAAAGAATAGGGCTATACGAAGTCTCATCATGCCTGGCAGCATCAGTCAATCATTTGATGTGATCATCCAGGGCAAGGGGATGGGAGCGGAATCCGATAAAATAATCAGCAAATAAAAAAAGCGATGGGAATCCATCGCTTTTTTTATTGGGGAATAGGTTTAGTGTCCTGCTCCACCAAGTGGCATCATAAATGTTGTCCAGTAAGTAAATCCTGCAAAGAAAACAGTTAAGTATGCGCCGAATACGTAAATATACATACGCTCGGACAGTTTCAAATAGCTTAAAAGCAAGAAAAATCCTGTTTGACCAAAGAAAATCAAGGACGTCGTATACATGTGACCTAAGAAAAACATCACAGCAAAGATTCCCGTCCAGAATCCTAAAACTCTGTACATACGATCCAAAGATATCCCTCCTTTACCCTACAAGTCCATCACTATCATATTATAAAGTATAGTGGAGTGAAAAGTAAACAAGGATTGATTATTGTGCAATAACAGCCTGGTAAGAACATGAGTCACAGCCAGTGAACATATTTTCCTTTTCAATCAGCTCAATGTCTCCAAAAAGAGATTCAAACATTCCTCGCAAAAACTCATAATGCATATTACAGACTGTTTCAGTGTGGTCCATGGCCACTTCTTTGAAAGGGCAATTGAAGATTTGGAAATAGATTTTTGTTTTTTCGTCATTAACTTCGAATTCAGGATAGAATCCCGTGAGCGTCGCCGCATTTTTGATTGCATTAAGCTTATGCTCAAAGCTCATATCTTCAGGAATCTGCGGATGTCGGGAAATTTCCTGATCCATCAATTCAGCCCCAAAGCGTTTACCAGTCATGTATAGAGCGTTTTTTCCAGCTTCCCCCAATGACATCATCGTCGTCATGGCAATCTTTGATAGCAGCTGATAGTCCCTGAATGGGAAGTGCAGCTGGATCACATCATCTGAAAGACGGTAAAGCCTGCTAGGCCGTCCGCCTTTGCCCGTCTTTTTCGTTTCGGAAATAAGCATATTTACATCTTCCAGCTTAGATAAATGGAGACGTGCCACATTCGGATGAATATCAAAGTTATCTGCTATTTCTTGAACGGTTACATCTTTATGCCTCTTTGTAATGTACTGATAAATATAATAACGAGTTGGATCAGACAAAACGCTTGTTATTTTTAATGTTTGTTCCACCTTAGTTCACCTCAGACCACTATTTTGCCTTTATTATAATACAGGCGAAAATAAGGTTTACACTGTTTAAACTATATGTTTAGAAAATGTTCACAACTAAATGGCGAAATGATGACAAATAAGTGTACAAAAGTTATACAAAAGTTATACAATGTAATTAATAATAAAAAAAGCGATCCAGGAGGTATGACGAATGAAAGAATTGATATTTTATTCCTATCCAAGCTGTACATCTTGCCGCAAAACGAAAAAATGGCTTGTATCAAACAGTGTGAAATTTAAAGAACGTCATTTGTTCAAAGACACTCCGACTAAAAATGAATTACTGCAAATTTTATCATTGACTACAGATGGTCTTGATGAACTGCTTGCAACTAGAGGGGGAACCTATAAAAAGTTAGGAATAGAGGTTGAAGACCTGCCTTTATCAGAAGTACTGAAACTGATGGTCAATGAACCAAAGCTGCTGAGGAGACCAATATTGACAGACGGGAAAAAGCTGATCGTGGGATTTAACCCAGACGCTTTGAAAGGGATAGCTAAATAAAATGAAAAATCGGAAGCACAACGCTTCCGATTTTTATGTGGTACTGTTATTCGTTTTAGGTAGGAATGCTCGTTCTAACTGGGCTAGCTGGATTCGAACCAACGCATGACGGAGTCAAAGTCCGTTGCCTTACCGCTTGGCTATAGCCCAATAATCAATGCTTGCTGTTGTTCGATAGTAGTATAATTCTATTTGTCATTTTTTATACACATTTAAACAAAATTATCGGCAGGAGATAAAAAGGACTTAGCGAAATATTTTATTATTACGAAAAAGGCGGTGCATACCTATTGTAAAGTCAATTGAACAACTTGCAGAAAATGTATTGAAGGATGCTTTAAGAAGCGGAGCCTCTGATATCCACATCATTCCCCGTGAAAGAGACACACTCATCAAATTTAGGCTTGGGAACCAGCTCCTCCCTCGTTTTACGCTTGAACAAGCGGATTGCGACCGGCTCATTTCACACTTTAAATTCACCGCATCCATGGATATTGGTGAAAAAAGACGGCCGCAAAGCGGTGCTTATACTTATCAATATCTCGACACAAAAATAGGCTTAAGGATTTCCACCTTGCCAGCCTATAAAAATGAAAGTATGGTAATACGATTACTCCCGCAGCAAAATCAAATCCCTTCCTTTCAAATTTCCTTATTCCCGGAAACATCCAAAAAATTAATCTCATTATTAAAGCATGCACATGGCCTTATTATTTTCACTGGTCCGACTAGTTGAGTACTTCGGGATAACAATATATAATTACCCTATGGGAAGGTGATTATATTGCTTTTTAACAATGAAAACATAAAACATGTTGCGGTTTACTTACGTTTAAGTCGTGATGAAGAAAACTTAGGAATCGAACAAGTATTAGCCAACCACCGACAAACACTCATTAATTTATGTAATGAAAATGGATGGTCTTATGAAATATTTGAAGAAGTGGCATCAAGTAGCACTATTATTAATCGAGAACAAATGGTTAAGCTATTAGACCGAATACAAAAGGATTGCTATGACGCTGTTGTAGTAATGGATATAGATAGACTTTCTAGAAATGAATATGACGCTAGTGTTATAAAAAGGATACTGTTTGAAACAGAAACTTATATAGTTACACCCTATCGAATGTATGATTTATCAAGGGATGATGACAGTCTTTTATTAGGGATAACTAACCTTATTGCTAGTGGAGAATATAAACAAATCTTAAAGCGTATGAGAAGGGGGAAAGAATACGCACAAAAGCAAGGAAACTGGACAAACGGTATTGCCCCATTAGGATATAACAAGGACACTAAAACCAAAAAACTTGTTCCTAACGAACGTGCAGATGATATTAAGTTTATCTTTTCAGAAATACTTAAAGGTACGACAATTCCTGACCTTATCAGACAGTTAGAAACCATGGGATTAGAAACAAGGGAAGGGAAATCCTTTCACTATAACAGCATTCTTAGAATAATACACAATGAGGCTTATAAAGGAATGATCGTTAGTAACAGAACTATTGGTAAACATTCAAGTAAGATTCGACCGAAAGAAGAATGGATTATTGTCCATGATGCACACCAAGCCATTATTGATGAAAAAACATGGGAATCGGCTAATAAAATTGTTAAAGAATATACCTTTAAAGCACCTAGAAGTAAGAATAGGATTTATCCAACAACTAGCCTTATTTACTGTGCTAATTGTGGAAAGGTACAAGGAAATAACTACCATCCTCATATTGATAAGTATTACATTAAACATTGTAGGTGTGGTAACAGGAGTTTTTACTATAATCCTGTATTAGCTTTAATTAAGGAAGAAGTATTGCAACATAAAGACAGCCTTTTAAAGGCACTAGAAACGCTTGAGGAAGGTAAACAGGAAGATAACACAAAGTATAGAAAGGATAATCTAATTAGACGATTAAGCAAGTCTAATACGGCTATACAAAGGATAAACTTAGCTTATGAAAATGGGATTTATGACATGTTAACTTTAAGAGAAAGGATATCTGAAAGGGAAGAAGAAATAAGGCATATAGAAGAAGAAATATTGGCATTGGAGAAGGAAGATCCGTCAGCTAAAATAAACACCCTAAAGGAACAAATAAAAGCTATTGATAGCCTTGTAGGTAAATGGGAATTCTTAGATGGTGAAGGCTATTCTGATGAACAGGTAAACCGATTATTACATGGTTTAATGAGTGGGATATTGTGGTCTTATAAAAAAGGTGCGGAATCTCCAACCATTAATATAATTTACAAATAGGGATAATCATAATTGATTATTCCTTTTTTATTTCAACACACATAAAATCCCTCTAACAGCAGATATGCCATTGAGGGAATAAGAGAAAACAATTTATCTTAGTTTTGAAGTTTTAATTGCTTTTCTGATAGCTGGACCTTAAAGAATAGCTTATAAACGGTTACCCCATCATCCTCCAATTTCGAATGACTAACATACTCAGCATCAAGGGATCTGAATTGACTGTCAATAAGATATGTATCATTGCTATTTTCAGGCTTTGAACTAAGCATATCGATTATTTCAAGGATTGCCTTTTCATCCTGGTAAGGAACTTCTCTTAAAATTTCCTGTGTAAATACATTTACAAATTCAACTCTAAACATATACCCCACCCCCTTTCTTTCTTTATCATAAGTTAATATGGATTTTTTTTCTGTGAATCTTTTGTGAATACATAAGTTTAGGTGTCCTAATCCTTCCGATTGTTGCAAGTCCCTTTTTGACGGAATAACCGTTAATAAAGTTGCAGAAGGTGAATGGACATGTTAGTTAAACAAGCTGAATTAAAGCTACTACCTATGGCTGAAAGAAAATTAGAAGGACTTAAGAAAAGAAGACCTGAAAAGGTAGATTACATTTTACAGATAGAACGGTTATGGGAAGAATATGCGATGAATCGTTCGGAATTTAATTTAAACAGGCTATTAAAACAATTAGAGTTTACAATCAACCGTAAGGCAGCATATTGGGGGAATAGATATAAGCAGATACCGACAGCCGATTTTATTAGCCGTTTCTATGAAGTAGTTTGGGAAGTGTGTATGGAATATAATCATTATCAGGACTTTTATCTATTTGAAACGGTTTGTCTTGTTATTGAACGAAGGGGAATCGACCTTACTAGAAAGCTTAAAACTGAAAAGGGGAGTTTTGAAAAAAATATCTTGCCATTAAAGGAAGAAACAGCTGACTATATTCCTGACCCACGGGTTAATGTTGAAAGTGATGTTATAGACCGTGATACAGTAGAACAAATATTAAATGAAGATTCACTTAACACCAAAGAAAGACGGCTATTACAAGCTTTGTATTGTAACCCTGAATTAAGTTACAGGGATTTAGCTAAAGTGGCAGGGTATAACCATCATACAGAAGTTACCCGTTCACTTGATAAAATAAAGATGAAAATAAATTATATTATTTTATAAAAAAGTGTGCCAAACTCACTTGAACTAACGAATATAATAATGTCTTCACAACGGGAAAAATACCTATACCACTAACTTAATAAGAGAATAGGTAAGGAAAGTAATAGGTAGGGGTAATAATTGTCGCAAATAATATAATCACACATGTTTGTGATATTCAATCATTGACTATTTACGTCCTTCCTAATAGTTCAGGGGTGTGTTTAGCCTTTTAATTTTTTTACCTTTGCAGGAAAATATCTCCTTTTGTCGAATTGTATTCGTGAAAAGGGGGGGAAGTTATGGAATTAAAAGATTTAATCACTATTCTTGTCGAACAGAACAAGAACTACAAAGATATGCTTACTTGGTCAATAGGTAGCATAATCACTATTTTAGTTATTTTTCTAACCGCAAACTTTTTTACAATGAGAAAATTTAGGGAAGATGAAATTGAAAAGATTAAAGCGTCAGTTTTGCTTGACTTAAAAAACAATTCAATACCTTCTTTGAAACAGGAAGTAAATGATCAATTGGACTTGAAGTTTACACAGCAAATCAGTACAGTGGAATCAAAGGTAACGCAGGAAATCAGTACATTAGAATCTAAGTTTACTCAGGAAATCTCTACATTGGAATCTAAGTTTACTCAGGAAATCAGTACAGTGGAATCAAAGGTTACGCAACAGGGAAATACCGTGAACTCAAAAGTCAACAGTTTAGAAAGAATGTTGAAGGATCTTTCTGAAGACAACTCTAAATTAGAAGGAAGATTATACGAACTAACAGGGGACTTTTATACTGAAAATGAGGTTTTTATAAATGCGTTTAGTTATTATTTAAGGGCTGGAACAGCATATCATAAAGCAGATTCAATGGGATTCATACCTAATATTTTACGAAAGTTAGAAAAGACAGCAGGTAATCTTCCTCATGTACAATCCGAAATAAGGGATTTCAATATCTTCGCGAGTTTACTTACAGAAGAAAATAAGTCTCAAAGTGATAAGATTCGTGATATTTTAGTTAAAGTAACTCCTTTATAATTTGAATGGCACCCTAATGGGTGCCTTTTATTTGGACCAATTATTAGACAAAATTACAATAATATCATGAAGTTACAATGTGCAAAATTGTGCTTGGGTGCTTTTTTTGATACCTATACTTAAAATTATTATAGTCATAAATCCAATTGTAAATAGCTTCCTATAAAGTAAGCTGATTGATATGTTCCCACGTGTGCATAAAGAAATAACAGTGTTAATGAAATAGTTCATTCTTAAATTATTCATAACAATAACAGTACTGTTAAAGTACTGTTTTCATCTTAGCACGTATAAGCGTACTTTTAGATATTCCTGTCATGCTTTCTACTTCTTTATATGAGTTAGTTTCTAACAGTTTTAATGCATGTGCTATCTGTTTCTTTGTAAACTTCTTAGGTCTACCTTCTCTAAAGTCCTCACGTTGCCTTGCAATAGCCTTACCTTCTTGGGTACGTTCTACAATCATATCTCTTTCAAACTCAGCAAAGGCACTCATAACGTTAAATACAAGCCTTCCTGTAGGTGTATCTTCTACTAACCCCATGTTTAGAATATGTACCTTTACCCCTTTATTAAATAATTCCTTTACTGTTTGTATTGCATCAATAGTGGATCTTGCAAAACGGTCTAGCTTGGTTACTACTAATGTATCCCCTTGTTGAAGCAGGGTAAGCAGTTCCTTAAATTTTGGTCTGTCTGCTTTAGTTCCTGTAAACTTCTCGGATAATACTTTGTCACATCCTTCTTTTTCTAATGCTTGTAATTGGGACTCTAAATCTTGATTAACAGTACTTACCCTTGCGTAACCATATTTCATGTTATTTCCCCCTGAATTTTTGACACTAAGTTATGAACCACATTGATAGCTTGATAATACAGAACTCTAAAATAGGTGTCAATACTTTAAAGATATGACACTTTAGAATTTATATAAATATAAACAGTTTATAAACAGTTAGACTTTATTTCCAATGAAGGATTATTGTAGTTATCCACAAATTCACACCCCCTACTAGTACATATTTTTTGAAAATATATTATTTTATATATAATCCTAGATTACTTATTTGCTTTTAGTGCAACTTTTGCAATGTATTATTTATGATGATTTACGGTAATTCAAAAGTAAGGATAATAAATAAACGAAAATTCCCATACTTCTAGGGACAATACTGAGGAAGGCTTACGAAATAAATAAGAAATATAGTGAACGTCCTAGTTTGCTTATTCCGACTATTGAAATAAGGACAGTATAAAGGGGGAAAGTACTGTGGAAAGAAAGAAGGATAAAGTAAGCATGATAGAAATGAAATACAAGGTAGGCAGCGAAGGGTACTTCAAAATGAAAAGAACAGGGGATTCAAATGAAAAGAAGGGAAGATGGAAGTTATCCATACTACAACAAGTAATAATCACCATAGGGTTTATACTGATTAGATTAATCTTTGGTAAGATCCTTTAGGAATATAACAAAGATTAAGGAAGGGTATCCTAGGGGGACATGGGGGACTCCCTACCCCGAACTGTTGTCTGAAAAAAATATGCCATAGTTGCTAGGCTTTTTTGTGGTAGAATATGGTATAGTTTTGTGATTGATTGGTTGTTTTAATTTAAAGTTATTTAGATTGGATGTGTTTAAAATCGAATGGTTTGCAAGGATAAACGGACAAGAATATGAATTGAAACGTTTATCAGAAGTTTTTAATTCACTTGAAGCATGTGTTCAATTAGAAGATGATGATGATAATCAATATATACTAAAATCAATCCATTTTACTGATTGTAAGAATTCAACGGAAGTACTTAATAAAGCAAAAGAATTGATACAAAGGATTAATGGGATTGGAAAATTAACTATTGATTTCTTTAATAGTTTACAGATAGATTCTATTGTGCAAATCGAAGAAGATGGGGGAAAACGTGTTAGCAAGTTCTTTGATACATCAATTATGATAGGCAGATCATATGCGACGGCAAGATTGACGATTATTAGGGATGGAGAAATTATAGAAGAAGAAGATGATGATGATGATGTAATATCAGTTCAATCAAATTGGTTAGTTCTAGCAGAAATTAATGAGAATGTTAATACTGTAATAAGGCTTTTATCCAAAGGGATAGATAGCTGGGTAAATTTATATAGACTTCTTGAAGTAATTGAAGGGGATTTAGGAAGAAAAAGAAAGGTATCTGATAAGGGATGGATAACTGATAAAAAACGTACTCTATTTAGACGTACAGCCAATAGTGTAACTATATTAGGTGATGATGCAAGACATGGGTTTGATGATAGTGAACCACCGCCAAACCCAATGGACATAACTGAAGCGAAATCACTGATAATAAAAGTCATTAAAGAGTGGTTAAATGAAAAGATTATTATTGAACAAACTAAAATAAACACCTAAAGCTACTGACTTTGTTAATCAGTAGCTTTTTCTTTTCTAATTCTTATATCGTTTCTTTTTTGTATAAATTCTGCAACCTTGTCGTAATCAACTTTTGATTCTTGTTCCTGTTTTAACTGTTCAATACCCTGAATAATCTTGATTAATGGATTATGTTTAATCATTTTCTACTTCCTTTCTAGGATTATTCATTGTTATACTGCCATCACAGGCGGCCCAAACTTCATTACGGTTAATCAAATAAGGATAGGGATAGCTGAACACAGGTTTAATTTTACTGTTTGAAAGGACATTATAGGTTGTTCTATATTTCTCATTGACCTGTTTATCCATTAGTACTTCATTAGCTTTTGACACTTGTTGTAATTCCGTATCTAAACCCTTTTTCAGATCCATTAAAGCAGTTAGTAAATCATACTTAACTTGTTCTAATACTGCTGTCATTCCATACTTCATATTGATTATTGAACTATCCTTACTACTAGCATCTTTAAAGGCAGGTGCAAACTTTAATTTGAGTTTCTGATATTCTTCTTTTAGTTCTTCTAACAATGTTTCCAAAATGGCAATCTCATTGTTAATTTCCTTAGCATTCAGTTGAAGATAAATTAAATCATCTACATTACGGTAAACCTGCTGTTCTTGGAAGTTGTTTACTTGCTTTTTCATTAAATCTGACAGTCGTGTATTTAGATGTTCTTGCCGTTCATCTAGCTTTGATTCTTCCTTTTCATATTCAGTAATAACCTTTTTGGTTTCTGTAAATAAGGACATCTCCTCAATTGCATTATCCAATTCCTTACGGTCTATTGAGATTAATTGTTTAGCCATTTTCTCTTTCCCCATTCTGTAATATAGATTTTGAATGTAACAAGACTAGGATTAACTGTTTCTTAATAGCAAGTTGACGATTAATTTCATCTATTTCATTTTGATGAGTCACCTTTAGGCTATTCAGGTTACTTAACTTATCTAATTGGCAGTGAAGCTTTTTATCTATTTCCGATATATCGAATGTCTTTACAATCTCCTGTGCTAACAAATCCTTCTTGGGTTTATTCATGCCTTATAACCCCGTATTTCCTTCATTTCAATTAACTTTCTAATAGCATCTATCTCATGATTGCTTATACGCAAAGAACGGATAGCCTGCCTGATCCTACTTTCATAAATAGGTGTTAAATCAAGTTCACCTTTCTCTAACTTAGCAATTACTGATTGGTCTATCCCCGAGATTCGTCCAAACTTTTCTTGGGTACAGTTCCTTGCAAGTCTGATATAGCGAATCATTGGATAAGTTATTTCTTGTTTATACGGTAAGCGTTGTCCCATTTGTTCACCTTCTTTTTCTTAAATTAGGAAGTTATAGCAAATAAAAAAGTAGATGGTTAATAGCCGCAACTGTAACTCCCTTAATACTAAGTTTTTGAAATATCACAAAAACACAGGTTATTTATTAAATTAATTAAACAATGTCCTATTCTCATCTTTATTTGCAAGTACGTGTCAGAAGGGGTTTTTAAATAACTTCTTACATACATGTAATGGGGTGCAACAAATGGGGAAAGCCACAAATGAAAAAAAGAAACCTGTCAAAATATCAGTAATAGTTTTTAACGAACCATCCAGTGAAGCTATAATAAACACAGCAAAGATTTTAAAGACTTTAGGCATTAATGCTTAGAGTCTTTTTTATTTATAAAAAATTATCCCTAAAAACTGGTCAAACAGGCAGCGGCAAAACCACGACCCTTTATTCAATGCTGTCTGAAACATCGGAAATCGTGAACCGCAATGTTATTACACTAGAGGACCCGATTGAAAAACCGAGTGAAACGGTGCTGCAGGTCCAAGTGAACGAACGGGCTGGCATTTCCTACTCTGCAGGCTTGAAGGCGATATTAAGGCATGATCCTGACATTATCATGGTTGGAGAAATCAGGGATAAAGAGACTGCTGAAACTGCAGTCCGTGCCGCACTCACTGGCCATCTTGTATTGACCACGATGCATACCAGGGATGCGAAAGGAGCGATTTACAGGCTGATCGAATTTGGCATCAACTGGCAGGAAATTGAACAGACGCTCATTGCCGTGACGGCCCAAAGACTTGTCGAGCTGACATGCAGATACTGTGATGATGGTTGTTCACCATTTTGTTATTCTTCTGGAAGCGGAAAAAGGGGGAATGTTTTTGAGATTCTTACAGGAAGGGATCTTATAGCTGTACTTAAAGAAGCAAGAGGAGAACCACATTCTTACCACTATAAAACATTAAAAGACGCCATCACAAAAGGAATTGCGCTCGGTTATATCAAGGAATCAGAATACCAAAGGTGGGTGCTCAATGAAGGATAATAAATGGCCAGTTGAGGAACAGGCCCGATTCCTGAAAAGGGCAGGTGAATTATTGGCCCGTGGCTACCCATTAGCAGAAGCGATTGAGTCATTAACATTTTATCTTGAGAAGAAAAGAAAGAATGACATAAAAAATAGTCTTGGTCAATTACGTGAAGGGTATCCACTGTATTTGATACTTGAACAGCTTAAGTTTAATAAGGATTTAGTTAGCTATGTTTATTTTGCAGAGCAGCATGGAGGTCTGGCTCATGCTGTAAAAGAAGGCAGCGAAATGGTGCTTAAAAGGGAAAGTGACCTTCAGCGATTGAAAAAGATTGGTTCCTATCCGCTTTTTCTTGTGCTGCTGACTGGTGTGTTATTTTTCTTCGTTGACCGGCTCCTGCTCCCAAAATTCACTTCGCTTTTTACCGACATGAATCTCTCCCCTAATTTATTTATGCAGTTTATTTATTCAACCGCCTCCATATTTCCATTTATTCTGTACTCCGTGTTAGCATCAATTATTTTGACCATAGGTTATTACTTATTGGTTTTTAAAAAGCTCTCTCCTATTGAACAAAAAGCAAAGCTTACAAGTGTGCCTCTGGCAGGCAAGCTTTTAAAGCTTTTTTATACCCATTTTTTTTCGGTTCAATTGAGCTATTTATTTTCAGGGGGCCTTTCAGTTTTGGACGCGTTGAAAGTGTTTGAGAACAATCGGCACGAACCATTCTTAATGGAAATAGGAAAGGGGATTATTTACAAGCTTTCCAGGGGGCAGGATTTGGATGCCGCATTAGATGCATACCCGTTTTTTGAAGACGAATTGGCAAGGGTTGTCCGCCATGGCCAGAAAAATGGCAAGCTGGATCAAGAGCTTTATTTTTACAGCAGGCATTGTCTTAATCAGCTGGAAGAAAGGACCGAAAAAACAATGAAAATCATCCAGCCGGTATTATACAGCTTTATTGGACTGCTGATTATATCATTGTACCTGGCGATTTTGCTTCCAATGTTCCAGTTGTTACAAGGAATATAAATTATCTTTAAAAGGAGTATTAAACAAAATGAAAAATCAAAAAGGATTTACATTGATTGAAATGATGATTGTATTGTTGGTGATATCTGTCTTATTAATCATAACAGTACCTAATATTTCAAAGCATAGTTCCAATATTAATACGAAGGGCTGCGAAGCCTATATGAAGACAGTAGAGGCTCAGGTTCAGGCTTATAAAATCGATCATAATAAAACCCCGACTTTTGCCGAGCTAAAAACAGAAGGGTATCTGAAAAGCGATGAAGGTAAATGCCCGGACGGATCAGTACTTCTGATTTCGTCAGATGGTGCAGTTACAAAACAATAGTATATGAATAATTCAAAAGGTTTTACATTGGTGGAAATGCTGGTCGTCCTGTCAGCACTTTTCATGCTCAGCTCAACCACAATCTTCTTATTCACTCCGCAAGATGCAAATCTTGAAACGAACCTCTTTTTTGCTCAATTGAAATCAGACCTTCTTTATGCACAACAGTATGCCATTTCCCATCAAGAGAAAATAGCCGTCCATATCATGCCGGAAAATAATTTTTACTATATTCGGAGTAATGAATATGGGGATGCATATTTGATAAAAAGGCATTACTCGCCTGATATAAAGATAGTGAAAGGGTCGATGAGTTTATATTTTCAATATATGCCAGACGGGAATATCGATGGTTTTGGTTCACTTTATATAAAAATAAAAAACAGGACGTACAAGCTGATGATTTTGATTGGAAAGGGCAGATTCTATGTTACGGAAGAGTGATGGTTACTTTCTTGCGGAAATGATTCTTTCACTGGCTGCTTTTGTCATGGCGGCATCCGTTATTCTCCCAGTTGCTCTAATGGTTATCAGCCAAACTGTGCAGCTAAGAGAGGATGCTGCGGCTGATCATGTGATATTTGACGAGCTGATGTATATAAAAATTACCGGATCAGAATCGGGCAGGGGGAGTGTTTGGAGGGATGGAGTATTATTCGATGTAGCTGTTTACAAGGAGGATATCAGTACATCAAGGGAGGTATGTGTGCATTATGCTGGTGAGAATCAAAAAGAGAATGAGAAATGTGCCTTTGTTGAATGACAGGGGTTTCACTTTCCTTGAAATGCTCTTGTCATTGCTCACTTTTTTAATGATTGCTTCGGTATTTCCTGTCGGCATGAGAGTGATCCTGGATAATGGACTGATTGAGAGCGGGATACGCAGGATGGAGTGGGAAATCTTCAGCAGCCAGGTCAAAAAGGAAATACGCTCTGCTGACGAAATGACAGTTAACCCAGAGAACATCATGATGAAAATTGATGGAAAGGTAATTCTTTATGAAAAGTACGGCACTAGCATACGGAGAAGAGTGGATTTTCAAGGGCATGAAATCTTATTGCAAAACCTTTCTAGTTTTCGATTCGAAAGGATTGAGGAGGGATTCGAGATGACCGCATCTGATCTTAATGGAGTTAAGCATTTTGCAAGGTTTCAAAATTATATCAAAGTAGGAGAGGTTTCGTCATAAATGAAAAAGGCTTCATATACCCATTAACATTGATTTTCCTCATACTAATGTCTTTATTTTTGCTGACGGTCACGGAACAGTATGTGGCAGAGAAGCGATTTTCCAAGGAAACAAAAGTGATTCGGCTGGAAGAGTATTATATGCTATGTTCAATAAAGCAGGCAGAGTCGATGATGATTGCAGATCGTTTACCGACAACAGGCACAATTGACTTTAAGAATGGTACAGTGATATTTAATAAAACATCGCTTTCGGAAAATATGGAAGAAATAACATTTACATTGAAGCTTAAGAGCGGAGAGAGAGCCATAGGCACTGGCAGATATGACAAGCAATTGGGGAGGATGGTAAAATGGATAGAAAGAAATTGATAGGGGATTTTTAAATGAATGCCATTTACTTGATTGGCTTCATGGGTGCTGGCAAAACTTCAGTATCCAGGAAGCTTGCCGAAGCATTAACCGTTACCCATTTTGACACTGATCTTGAAATTGTGGAAGCTGCTGGAAAATCAATTAATGATATTTTCGCTAGCGAAGGGGAAGCTAAATTCCGTGAAATTGAATCGGCTGTATTAAAAACGATGCCACAATATGATGCAGTGATAGCAACCGGTGGAGGCGTAGTATTAACTGAAGAAAATAGACGTCAGATGAGAAGCAGCGGAACCGTCATCTTTTTATATGCGGAAATCGGTGAAATACTTCAACGGCTGGGAGGAGATCACTCAAGACCTTTGCTGCAAGAAAATAAGCTAGAAGCAGCGCAATCTTTGTACAGCAGCAGGCTGCCACTATACCGCCAGACAGCACATTTCGAAATCGATACGACCTCAAAGTCCGTTTCAGAAATTGTAAAGGAAATTATTGTTAGTATGAATTGAACAGAGATGGTTATACTTGTTATCGAAAGAAGGCAGGTGTAAACATGAAAACAAATGATTATGTGAAATATATTACCCAGACTTTTGTGAAGTACATCGATCAGCCAAAAGAAGAAAGAAAAAAAATGAAACAGGCAAAAAAAGAAGCAGAAGCAACCTTTCTATACAGGTGGTTTGGAATTCTGCCTTTTCTGTTGATGTCCAGTATAAAAAAGAAAAGATAAACTAGCAAAACCCGGCTGAAAGACCAGTCCGGGTTTTGTTTTTGATTAGGAAATTATAAAATTTTTTAGGTGTGGATAACTCAAGCCGGATTTACTTAATCCAGCTCCAGCGCCTAGC
>NZ_JBALQL010000003.1:0-181 GCF_036964885.1 Bacillus sp. JJ1122
GTCCTGTGGCAACGTCGGCACTAGAACATCGTGTCCGTCGAAGGACCGACCAGTGAAGTCGTTCTTTGACTCCACCTGAGCGAACCGAAACAGAAATGTGTAGCCGACTGTCCAGAAACGCAGAAACTGGAGGCTCCGACAAAGAAGCGCTCTTTGCTTCTGCCGGCGGAGTTGAAGTTTC
>NZ_JBALQL010000003.1:365-3191 GCF_036964885.1 Bacillus sp. JJ1122
GAGCTGGACATTTCTCAAAGTGAATTTTATACTTTCTTATCCTTTAAAAAAGCAGGACCAAATCCCATTGGTTCTGCTTTTTGCATAGTACTGCCAGATTTCAGGGAAGATAAATTCAAAACAAGATGTCTAACAAAATAACTTTAATTGACTAAATTATGCTACTATATACAAGTAATCCTTCTACTTATTTTAGCGAAAGCATGAATGCTTACTTAGGAGTTCTAACATGAAAAAAATGAAATACTTGACCACCTTTTTCATACTCAGCATTGTTTGGATTTTCGGGACAAACTATCTGCTTAAATCATATGCCCCTTCACCCTTTATCACTCTTGTCGGACATACGAAAGAAGTTCTTTATGTTGTGCTGGCGGGCTGGTTTTTCTATTTTTTTATTTCTAAGATGGAAGAATTGAATGCTTCACGGGAAGAGGAAAAGCGCTTATCTACGCTCATCAATTCCATGGTTGATTTTGTCAATTTCAAAGATGGGGAAGGCCGATGGATCCAGGCGAATAATTTCGGGCTCAAGCTTTTTGACCTCGAAAACGTGGATTATAAAGGCAAAAAGGACTCAGAATTGGCGGAATACAGTGATTTTTTCGCCGAGTCATTAAGATATTGCGAGATATCTGATGAAGAAGCTTGGAAAGCCGGAGGAATCATCCGTGTTGAAGAAGTCCTTCCACAGCCAGATGGCAGCAATAAGACCTTTGATACGATCAAGGTTCCTCTATGGAATGATGACGGCAGCAGACAAGGACTCGTGATCATTGGTCGAGATATCACTGAGCGAAAAAATGTTGAGACATTGCTTGAAGAAAGCAGACAGCAATACCGATCCTTGTTTGAATACAGTCCAGATATCGTTGCGATGCTGGACCTGAACGGGACCATCACAAATCTGAATCCTCAGTTTCAGAAAATTACAGGTTTTAATGCTAACGATTTTATTGGCAGGAGTTTTGGAGAGCTGCTTCCTGAAAACAGCAGGCAATTAGTTTTGGATAGAATCGTAAAGGTGATCAAGGATCAAAGTCCGCAAATGTTCGAGCTCAATATTCCTCATAAGAATGGGAATCCCCTCATGCTGCAAAGCACTTCACTGCCTATCATTGTGAATAATCAGCTTGCCGGGATTATCTGTAATTCAAGGGATGTTACAGAATTGCGGCAAACGGAGGAGCGTTTGCGGAGAACGGACAAATTGTCAGTAGTCGGCGAACTCTCAGCCAGTGTTGCCCATGAAATACGCAATCCTCTTACCTCTCTAAAGGGTCTGGTCCAGCTGCTGCAAATGGAAGATGAAAAGCATCAGCTATATTATCAAATCATGCTTGATGAACTGAACAGGATCAACCATATTGTCGGTGAGTTATTACTGCTGGCCAAGCCTCAGCAAATCAAATTTACTGAAGCCGATATACAGCTGATTTTGTACAATGTAATTTCACTGTTAAAAACAGAGGCAAGTCTTCATAATATCCAAATAGAGTTAGAGGTTCACGACCAGCAGGTAATGATAGAATGTGAACCAAACCAGCTGAAGCAGCTGTTCATTAACATCGTGAAGAATGCGATCGAAGCTTCATCGGCTGAAGATGTCGTATTGATTTCACTGCAAAGCACAGATGACCACGTTACAGTTCGTGTAAAAGACGATGGCTGCGGAATTTCAAAGGAATTCATGGAAAGAATCGGCGAGCCGTTCTACTCCTCCAAGGAAAAGGGTACAGGTCTCGGGATGACAGTAAGCTTCAAAATTGTACAATCTCATAATGGAACGATTAAATTCCAGAGTGAGCCAGATAAAGGTACGGAAGTCATCGTACAATTGCCTATTAAACATGATGGCACTAAAATGAATTAGATCATTCAACAAAAAAGCGAAAGGACAAAATGAACATGTCCTCTCGCTTTTTTTGTATGCATATCCGCTGAACTTGAAAAGATTAATCCTCATCCTTAATATCAATATCCTCAGGCACCGGTTCGTTCAATATTTCCTCTACCAGCTTTTTATACTTTTCTACCTGTTCCATATGTGTGTTGAATTGTTCCTTGTAAATTAAATATTGGTTACCATCATGAATCGCTCTGATTTTCCTTTGGAAAATCATTTTTTCGATTTGTGGCTCTGGCATCGATAAATATTCTGATGCTTCTTTTACTGTTATATACAATTTAGTTCATCCTTTATCAATCTCTTTTTTTTCAGCAAGCTGATCAACAAGCTTTTCAGCTGTTTTTCTATAAAAATTGCTTAAATTGACAAGCGAAGCAATTAATAAAACTGTTTCAAGCTCCTCTGGTTTCTCAGCCTCGAACTTTTGGACCTCAGCATTCACATCTTGTTCCGTTTTCAGCACATCCTGATTGAAAATCTCAATGTTTTTCTCATGAAGATTCAAATAGCTTTTATAAAATTGTTCTAACTGCAGCTCCCCTGTTTCTACTCGATCGTTGATACCGCCAAGAGTTTGTTTTATATCCTGAATGGACAGTCCGCCTTTCAGCTGGTAAATCAAGCTGATCAGGATCAGATGCTCTTTCGAATATTTTTTATTTTTAATAGGAAAGAACAGCTTTCCTTTCGCATAATTGTTAATCATCGTCTTTGTCAGCACTTTGTCCTCATCATTCCTGGTTGAGCTTCCAAAACTCTTCTCAAACAATTGGATGACTTGGTCCATATACAAATCGATTCCGGGTATATCCTCCAGTGCGATATTATTTTCAAGGCCAAGATCGGCGAGCAGTTCTGCTATATTACTCAAAATTTATCCCTCAATGTTTTTCTTTTATTGGCTCTGTTAAACAAGG
>NZ_JBALQL010000003.1:3301-5915 GCF_036964885.1 Bacillus sp. JJ1122
CCAGCTGCGCCCGCAGGACCTGAAGAGCTTCCTCGAATGGACCCACGCACGATGGAAATGCGTTAGCATTTTCGGAGGAGTCTTCGCGCCTTCCACTACAATCAACAGGGTATTTAAAATCAACATTCAGCTGTAACAGAGCTATTTTATTATAACGCAAAAAAAAATGAACGTAAACATTGACTACATATCGTTATACATATATCATTATATGTAGTTATTAAAACTACATTATGAAGTGTGGAGGTTTTTCAATGAACAGTTATATTCGGGAACCAATTAATGGCCTTACCCATTTGGCAGGTGCATTACTGTCTTTTGCCGGGCTGCTTGCGCTTGTGATAAAGGCTTCGCTTACTACTGGTTCAGCACTGGCTATTACCTCGGTCACCATTTTTGGCATTAGTATGATTCTTCTATATACGGCCTCAGCAACCTATCATATGGTAAAAGCTAAGGACCGGGTGATTGCGTTCCTCAGACGGATTGATCATTCAATGATTTTTGTTTTAATCGCCGGTTCGTATACACCCTTTTGCCTTATCAGCCTGAATGGAATGACAGGCTGGACTTTATTCGCCACCATCACCTTAGCAGCTTTATGCGGCATCCTGTTCAAGATGGTTTGGTTCAAAAGTCCAAGATGGCTGTCTACCTCCATCTATATCGTCATGGGATGGATGGTCATCTTCGTTGTCTCTCCTCTTTCATCAGTCTTGAATCCTGGCGGGATTTTCTGGCTTGTTGCCGGTGGGATCATGTATACAATTGGCGGAGTGATTTACGCTTTGAAGCCTGACTTCCTGCGTTCTAAATATCTTGGTTTTCATGAAATCTTCCACATTTTCATCATGCTCGGAAGCCTTGCCCATTTCCTTAGTGTTTATCTTTATGTTTTATAAAAAAATATGCCTGCTCTCCAATTCAGAGAGCAGGCACATTATGTTTAACTTACGTTTTTTACATTCATATTGTTATATCTCTTATGGAACCCTTTTCCATAGTAAAAGGCAGTCAGGAGTCCTAACCAAAGAGGCCCTATGAAAAGAGCGACCCTGGTGTCAGGGCTGAATGCCATCAGGACGATGACAAATGCCAGGAATGCTAATGAAAGATACGAAGTGAAAGGGAATAATGGAAGCTTGTACTTCAGCTTTTTCACTTCATTTCCCTTCAAACTTTTTCGATAACGAATCTGGGACAGGAGAATGATGGCCCAAGTCCAGATTGCTCCAAATGTTGCAATGCTTGTCACCCATGCAAAAACTTTTGCAGGGACGATATAGTTCAAAACTACTCCGATCAGAAGTGCAGCTGCTGATGCCAATATCGCAAATCCAGGTACACCATTTTTCGTAAGCTTGCTGAATTTTTTCGGTGCTTCGTCATGATTTGCAAGGTTGAAAAGCATTCGGCCCGTGCTGAAAATCCCGCTGTTGCATGAAGATAGTGCAGCTGTCAGCACAACGAAATTAATGATTCCCGCTGCTGCAGGAATACCTAGTTGTTCAAAAGTCAATACAAATGGGCTTCCCTTCGAACCGATTTCATCCCAAGGATAGATGGACATAATCACGAATAATGCTCCTACATAGAAAATCAGGATGCGCCAGAAAACGGAATCAATCGCCCTGGCTAGTGATTTCTCGGGATTCTTCACTTCCCCGGCAGTGACACCAATCATCTCTATTCCTAAATAAGCAAACATGACCATCTGCAGGGACATAAGAACACCCTTAATTCCATTAGGGAAAAATCCGCCGTTCTCCCACAGGTTTTGGATTCCTGTAGCGATTCCGCCATTGCCAATTCCCCAAATAATCATGCCGGCTCCTGAAACGATCATCGCCAGGATCGTCACGATCTTAATTAATGCAAACCAGAACTCCAGCTCTCCATAAGCTTTTACAGCCATGAAGTTGACCGCTGCCATTATGACGAGGGCAGCAAGCGCCCAAATCCAGCGTGGAGTCTCCGGAAACCAGTACTCCATATAAATGCCGACAGCAGTTATTTCCGCCATCCCGGTAACAATCCATAAGAACCAATAATTCCAGCCGGTGATATAACCCGCCAGCGGTCCCAGATAGTCTCTTGCATATTTGCTGAACGACCCTGCGACCGGCTTCTGAATCGCCATTTCCCCAAGAGCCCTCATGATAAAGAACATGATCATGCCGCTGAAAGCATATCCGAGCAGGATCCCCGGCCCAGCCAGCTTTATAGCGGTGGCGGAACCTAGAAATAGCCCGACGCCAATTGCCGCACCTAACGACATTAATGTAATATGCCTTTCCTCCAGCCCGCGTTGCAGTTCATTTCCCTGTGAAGTTTTCATGGTGTCTCTCCTCTGCTCCATATTTCGGAAGACTAAATTGTTATTGAAATCATAATAAATACTGTGAGGCTAATAGTTGAATCTTTCGATAATTATTCACATAAGAATAAAAACGATAAGAATACAGCCTCTTTCCTATACACAAATCCAATTGATCCAAAACCTCTTTTTTAGAAAATTATTATTCTTATAAAATTTCCTTCCGTCATTTTACCATGAATTCCAGTCTATAAATATATGAAAATTTTCTCATAATAAGAAAAGCGCAAGCACCTT
>NZ_JBALQL010000003.1:5939-22211 GCF_036964885.1 Bacillus sp. JJ1122
AGTCGTTCTTTGACTTCATTGGGCTGACCGAAGCGTCTCGAGGGGCTAGGTGCTGGAGCTGGACAATTCTCGAAGTGAATTTCATAATTTCTTATCTTATAAAAAAAGCCTTTCTAACCCCATAAAATGGTCGGAAAGGCTGATAATCTCTAAATGGACGATAAGCACCAGTTAATAGAACATCCGTCGTCTTTGTTTAGGAGCAGGCTGGTATTTCCTCATAGGCCCGTAGTCCAGGACTTCTTTTAAGTAAAAATCACCATTTGGGTTTTGCTGTTTCAGCAGTTCTGTCAAATATGTAATGTCATCCATTGCCCGGTGCGTCTGGAATTTCGAGATATTATGCGCCTGAAGCAATGTGAGAAGCTTGCTGTTCGGGAAGCCGTGGTTTTTCCATTGCACGTTCTTCATTGTGCAATACCATTTCATCTCATTCACTTCAGGATACATCCTGAATAAAAAGCTGCGATCGAATGAGGCATTATGTGCAAAGATTGCATCTGTACGATTGAAGTACTCCATGACTTTTTCATCATAAAACGTCTTTCCCCTTACCATGTCATAGGAAATGCCATGGATTCGATAAGCCCGTTCATAATTATTTTGCGCAGATCTTGAAAGTGGCTCCCGCAAATATGAATCCTCATCAATGATCTCGTTAATTTCTCCTGTTTCTTCGTTAAAAGAAAACAGCTTCAATGCCAATTCAATAATTTCATCTGAATCGGGACCCAATCCAGTTGTCTCCACGTCCACTACCAATCCTAGCTTGTTTTCATTAATCAAAAATGTCACCCTTTTCAGCTGAAATATAGATCTATCAATATCATATAGCAGGAAATTCGTTAATTCCAGCCAAATACAGCAGGATGAATTTTTTTCCAATATAAAACCATTTAAGTTTTACTATTAATCTCCAACCTGCCTGCAGCATTCTTCATAAAAACTTTCAGCATCGCAAAGCCGATTGCAGCACCCGCTAATGAACTAATGAAAAACGCCGGGACAAGACCGAACAATGCAGCATCTTTTCCAAGAAAAAGTGTGGCGATTGGATAGCAGGCGATTGCTCCTAAAATCCCCGTGCCAACTACCTCTCCTGCAAAGGCAAAAACGATTTTGTTCGTTTTTTTAAATAAATAAGCTGCCAATAACGCGCCAATCATGCTTCCCGGAAAAGCAAATACAGAACCTGTTCCCATCAGGTTCCTTAATAGCGAAATTCCAAATGCCTGGGCAACTGCGTAGTATGGACCTAACAAAACAGCAGACAGGATGTTAATAAAATGCTGCACCGGAAAGACCTTTACAATTCCTAACGGGATAAACAACAGATGGCTTGTCAGAGTTCCGATAGCCATCAGCATCGCAGTCAGCGTGAGCTTGTGGGTGCTTTTCATGTTAGCCTCCATTTAATATACCTCCTGAAATCGATCTTTTGTTTAGGACTTCCCCTCTTAATCTGGAGGCTGCTTCCTTTACATCGTCTGCATGGCTGATCGCCATGATGACAGAAACCCCAGCACCTCCAGCCTTTATAACAACTGATGCATTTTCTGCATTGATTCCCCCAATCCCAACAATCGGAATAGTAAAGTCTCTTAATTCCTCTATTAGGACAGTCCCCCGGACCGCCTTCGCATCTTTCTTTGTTTGCGTCGGAAAAATCGGTCCAACACCGAAATAATCCGCACCTGCAAGTCTCGCTTTTTCAGCTTCCTTAAGATTATGAACTGATATACCAAGAATCTTATCGCCGATTCTTTTGCGGACCAGTACAGCATCTTCATCCTCCTGGCCAATGTGCACTCCATCCGCATCCAGTTCAATCGCCAATTCAATATCATCATTCACAATAAAAGGAATGCCGTTTTCCTTACAGATCCATTGCAGTCTTTTTCCCAATTCAAGCTTTTCTTTCCCTTGAAGGCAGCCCTCACCCTTTTCGCGAAATTGAAAAAGTGTGACCCCTCCTTCTATAGCTTCAGTCAGAACTTTTTCAGGAGTCTTCAGGCAGTTCGTACTTCCAGCTATAAAATAAACCTTAAGCAAACTTTCCATATGTTCCGGACTTATTCTTGCCATTACGTCAGCCTGCTTTCTGCATTATTTTTAAGATTAAAAGCCCAATGGTTTGTTGGTCCATGTCCATTGCCAATACTCACCGGCTCCGCGATCGCTGCCTGAATAAATTCCTTGGCTACAGATACCGCTTCATACACAGCTGCTCCCTTCGCAAGCTGGGCGGCAATCGCTGCTGAAAACGTACAGCCTGTTCCGTGAGTATTCTTTGTATTCATTCTTGGACTCGAAAATAATTCAAATTCTGAGCCGTCAAAAAGCAAGTCAACTGCTTCTTTCGTATTTTCATCATGGCCGCCCTTAATGACTACATATTTTGCTCCATTTGCCTGAATCCTTCTGGCAGCTTCCTTTTTGTCATCGATGCTTTTAATCGACATACCTGTTAGGACTTCTGCCTCTGGAATATTAGGGGTAACCACTAAGCAAACTGGCAGCAGATACTCTTTCATTGCTGATACAGCTTCCTGCTGAAGAAGAGGTGCCCCGCCCTTCGCGATCATCACTGGATCGACAACGACTTTATCCCAGCGAAACTGCTTGATTTTTTCAGAGACAGCTTCGATTATTTCGGCATTGAAAAGCATCCCGGTTTTCAATGCATCAACGCCAATGTCTTCCCCTATTGATTGAATCTGTTTTGCGACAGCTTCTGGCTCCATCGGGAAAACCCCCTGGACGCCAAGCGTGTTCTGGGCTGTTACTGCCGTCAGCGCGGTCATGCCAAATACCTTCAGTTCCTGAAAGGTTTTCAGATCAGCCTGGATTCCTGCCCCGCCGCCGCTGTCAGATCCTGCGATTGTCAGTGCTTTAAACATCTTCATTTGTCCCCCTTTTGATAAAAGAACTATAGTTTTGGATGTCATCTTCGTTTACTTTGTACAGTTGATCTAGAAACTCTACTTGAAAGCTGCCAGCTCCCTTTTCTGCAGATTTTTCCGCTGCTCTTTCTGCTGCTACCCCATAGGTGACAATTGCTGCAGTGGCTGCAGTGAGCGGGTTTTTTTCGACTGCCGCATACGACCCAATAACAGAAGTAAGCAGACAGCCAGTACCGGTTACCTTAGTAAGAATTGGATGCCCGTTGTGAACAATGAATGTTGCCTTTCCGTCGGTGATGATGTCATCTTTTCCAGTCAGCGCGACGACTGTATTCAATTTTTCCGCGGCAGAAACAGCAAGCTGAACTACATCCCCAGCTGCCTCGCCAGCGTCAACTCCGTGAATATCCCATTTTTCCCCGGCCACATTTGCGATCTCGGCTGCATTCCCTCTGATAATAGAAATCTCCAATTCTTCCATAAGCTTCAAAGCAGTTTCAGTACGATAAGCTGTGGCCCCTGCACCGACCGGATCAAGAATGACAGGCACACCATGCTCATTCGCGGCTTTTCCGGCAATCAGCATTGACTCAACCACCGTAGAATTCAAGGTTCCGATGTTGAGCACAAGGCTCCCTGCCATTGCTGCCATTTCGGCAACTTCTTCAGCGGCATACGCCATGACAGGCGATGCCCCCAATGCAAGTAACCCATTCGCGGTAAAATTGGTGACAACCACGTTTGTAATGTTATGAATCAGCGGTTTTTGGGTACGCACTTTGTTTAGCATACTGACAATCTCTGATTTTTCCATGTCAATTCCTCCCTTTGCTTACGGTGAACTCTCCCCTATGTGCAATGAAATTTACAACTGGGAAATCACCTTTTCCTTCTTGTTACGAACTCTCTTAGTCCATAACAAGTCCGCCATCTACGACAAGGTTTTGCCCCGTAACCGCACGCCCCCAAGGTGATGCAAAAAACACAACGGCATCTGCCGCTTCAGCTGGGTCCGTTACTTTTTTCAGTGGAGTCGATGATTGGATCAGCTTGAAAACCTCCTCAGAAGTAGCAGAGCTTGCGTCGGTTGTTTTTAGCAAACCGCCCGACACCATATTTACTGTGATGCCATATTTGCCAAGATCATTGGCCATATTCCTGGTAAAACCAAGTAAGGCAGCCTTGCTCGTCGTATAGTCGTGATAAGGCACAACCGGGTTCTGGAACAGGTTTGTACCAATGTTAATGATCCGCCCAAATTTCATGCTTTCCATATCCTGAAGTCCAGCCTGAATGGTATTCAGCGCACCGCGGATGGAGCCTTCAAGCTGCAGCTGGTAATCTTCCCAGCCAATTGAATAAGCATCCTTATTTGCAACAGGATCAAATTTAAAACTGATTAGCGCGTTATTCACAATGGTCGTAATCGGTGTGCCAAAGTGCTCCTTTGCCTTTCTGAACATGCTCTGGACCTGTTCTGAATTCCTGACATCTGCATGGACAGCAAATGCGGTATCCCCGATTTCCTCTGCTAGCTGCCTTGCTTTTTGCTCGCTTTGAAAATAGTTGATTACGACTCTCGCGCCTTCTCTTGCAAAAGCTTTTACCGTTTCTGCTCCTAACCCCCGGCTCCCGCCAGTCACCAATACTACCTGATTTTTTAATTCCATTTTTAGTACCTCCTTGAAAATATGTTCTGCTAAGTTGTCTGTTGATTTCCGCTCCAGGCAAATCTCGCTTCCCACTGCAATCAACAGGACTTTGATCCTCTTCATTGACCTTGGTCCAGATTAAAAATAAATGCAGTTTTTTAGTACTTTGTTGTGTTTAATAAGTTGATTTTCACTTCAGGATGCTTGCTTTCCAATGCGAAGGCGGTGAGCTTTCTCGGCAGGCTGGATTTCAATCGTTACCCGTCATTTCCTATATTCGCTTACCGTATTCTTCAACAACTCTCTTGCTAGTGTATTTTCAGCCTTTTTAATGATTTGTCTGATTCTTTCAGGAGACACGTCTAATTGTTCGCCAATCTCTCTATGTTGAGCTCTACTGTTGTTTAGTGCATAAACTTGATCTAAGATAAACTGTTCCCTATCTGATAAAATATGTTTTATGGACCTATACACTTTAATAAACCGATTGTATTCACTTGATTCACGATCTTTTAATATTTTTAGGTATGGTTTCCGTTTACCGTATCCAGGTTCGAAATGAGGGCTCCATACAGATCTAATCATCTCCATAAAGTAAATAGCATCATCAATAGTTATATCTAATTTGTTTTTCATACACCCTCCGCTCCAATCAACTTATTTTTTAATGGTTTGCTATCAAACAATCCACTTTAAAAAACAACAATCTTTTAGAAAACAGCCAAATAAAAAAGCCAGATCCTAATAGGACCTGGCTTAAAAGCAATGTAAGGGAAAAAAACATCTCTCACTACTTTCCTACGCTGGTATTACCCAGATCAGGTCCAAAGGGTCAAAAAACTGATGTTTTCCTCTCAGCCCAACACAGGGCTCCCCTAGTAGTACAACGAATATTTAATTATTTTCATAGTAGCCTTAACCTTTATATATGTAAAGGGATTTGAATTTATTAGTTATAAGTACATTTTTTATAACCCAATACAAATTGAGTTCATCGGGATATATGATAATATGAAAATATACTCAAGAATGGGAGATGAAGGGAATTGAAAAACGAGATTATTGAAAGATTTACTTCTTATGTAAAAGTTGATACGCAATCCAATGAAAACAGTGAAACCTGCCCTTCGACAGATGGCCAGCTAACGCTTGCCAATATGCTTGTGGATGAATTGAAGGCAATTGGCATGGAAGAAGTCACCATCGACGAGAACGGTTATGTGATGGCGACGCTTCCTTCCACTACAGATAAGGATGTACCAACGATCGGCTTTCTTGCTCACGTTGATACAGCGACTGATTTTACCGGAAAGAACGTCAACCCACAGGTCATTGAAAACTTTGATGGCGGTGCAATCGTTCTGAATAAAGAGCTGGGTGTTGTTCTGTCACCTGAGGATTTCCCGGAGCTTCCGCAATATAAAGGGCACACATTGATCACAACGGATGGCACTACCCTTCTTGGAGCAGACAATAAAGCTGGCATTGCTGAAATCATGACTGCGATGGCTTATTTGATTAAGCATCCAGAAATTAAGCATGGCAAGATCAGGGTTGCTTTTACACCTGATGAAGAAATCGGGAGAGGACCTCATAAATTTGATGTAGCCGCGTTTAATGCTAAATTTGCTTATACGATTGATGGCGGCCCGCTTGGCGAGCTTGAGTATGAAAGTTTTAACGCAGCTGGTGCGAAGCTGACGTTCAAAGGGAAGAATGTTCACCCGGGTACAGCAAAAGGCAAAATGGTCAACTCTGCGAAAATCGCGATGGAATTCCACAGCAAGCTGCCGGCAGAAGAAGCCCCTGAACATACGGAAGGATATGAAGGCTTCTTCCATCTAAGCTCCATTAATGGCGACGTGGAAGAAACGAAACTGCAATATATCATCCGCGACTTCCACAGCGACAGCTTTCAGGCACGAAAGAATTTGTTTGAGAAGATCGCGGGGGAACTGAAGGAAAAATACGGTGAAGACCGCGTCCACCTGGAATTGAACGATCAGTACTACAATATGAAGGATAAAATCGAGCCAGTGAAGGAAATCGTCCACATTGCTTACGAAGCAATGGAAAACCTCGGGATCAAGCCAATTGTGAAGCCGATCCGCGGCGGCACAGACGGATCTCAGCTAAGCTATATGGGACTGCCTACACCCAACATCTTCACAGGAGGCGAAAACTTTCACGGCCGATTCGAGTACATTTCAGTAGACAACATGCAAAAATCCGTAGAAACAATCATCGAAGTTGCCAAACTCTTCGAAGCCAAAGCATAACACTTTAACACACCACCGCGCCAGGGGTCAGACCCCCGGCACTTTAACGCATAACCGCACTGGGGGTCTGACCCCCAGTGCTTTAATGTGTTAAATCGGTCTGTGGTCTTAGGGGGATTTAATCCTGAGGGGCATTGGTGGGATTTGGAATCTGCGTTATCTTGTTTATAGAGATTGATTGAGAGGGGAAACGAAAATGATAAAGCGGATTTTGGTTATTTTTTTGATTATTACGGGTGCGTATATCGCGATGAATTATTTATTTGACGGGAACGGGATTACTCTTTCGAAGACGGAGGATGCTGCTAAGGTTTCAAGGGACATCGAGAATATATCGATTGATATTTCAAGTGTTGCGACGACAATCGTACCTGAGGACCGGAATGATGTTCTTGCTGAGCTTAAAGGCAAGGGTAATGTTATTGTAAATAAGCGTGGCGATGACATTGAAGTTTCAGTCAAGCGTAAAGGTTTCTTTTGGTTTAACTGGTTCGAGTTTGATAACACAGCATTAACTATTTATATCCCAGAGAATTATGACAAGAATATGGAGATTAATTTGGGATCAGGCGAGGTAACATTTAAAGGAAGCTCCATCCAGGATCGCATGGAACTCGATAAACTTTCGGTCGATGTAGGATCAGGAAGCATGGTGCTGAAAAACCTGGACGTTAAAACTCTGGAGCAGCGCATTTCCTCTGGTGAGGTTGAGATCAATTCATTATCAGCTGAAACAGGTACTTTCGAGGTAAGTTCCGGGAGTGTAAATGTACAGAACTACACTGGAAAACTTGATGCCGATGTGTCATCAGGTGAATTGGAAATCCAGATGGATGAATTGAAGGATTCTGTCAGCTTAAATGTGAGTTCTGGGGACATCGAACTCGATCTGCCCGATGATGCAGGATTCACATTAAACGGAAAAACGAGCAGCGGTGATCTATCATGCGACTTCCCACTCGAAAATAAGCAGGAAAGCGACAAGCGCCTCAGCGGCAAGCATGGCAACGGAAAGCACAAGATAGACGCCAATGTTTCAAGCGGTGACATTGAAATCTTTTAAAGATAAAAGCCTGGCCACCAGCAGATTTGCATGGAGTTCAGGCTTTTTTTCACGCATACGAAAATCGCCTAGCAAATACATGTCTTCCGCTTTGCGCCAATTTTGTTCCGATCTTCAATTTTTTTGATGTAGTCCGTGGCTATTGGCACTTTGCAGGCTGTCTTGCCAACATCGACATGAACTTTGCCAATCTTGGCAGCCGTTGCGAATGCCTCTTCATGCAGGGGAATGACATAGGCGCCAACACATATAACAAAGTTATTCATCACATAGCGGACGCGATTCTTCTCTTGATGAATCGTGGTTTCTGCCTGGCAGAGCAGTTTCCTGATTTCCTTCAGATTCAGATTTTCATCAGGCGTAATGGATAGATAGTTCGAATATGTACTCCAGCCGCATGTTGCGATCATTTCTTCCTCTGATAGAATCCACTCTATCGCTAGTTCGCGGGCATAGGAACTTTCAGCCGCAACTCCGGCCACCGTATATTCCGCAAGCATATACCAATATGCTTTATCTGCCCAATCCTGCAAGATTTCTTTAGACATCAACTTTGGACTCACAGATAGACCCGCTAAATACATAGCATCTGAATTACCGGTATCATAGAGCGCCAGCCCAATCTCCTGATCCTTTTTCACATGCTTTACCAGTTTTTTCAGATCACCAACCCGCACTCCAAAAAAAGGCTCACGGGCTCCATGCCTCACCAGCGTCTTCTTCGTTTGTTCCGAACCCAGTTCTTCAAGTTTCTCCATTATTTCTTCAAGAGTCATACGCCACCGCCTGCTCTACTTTTTATCATTATAAACTAAAAGTAAAATATTTAGTTGGCCTAACCAAAAGTGTTTCATCCGCTCAAAAAAATTATTTTTTTTGCGAGAAATTGTAAACCCTAAGTAAAATGACATATATGGCGAGGATTTATATGGAAACTATTTTAACAACAATGCTCAGAACATTATTAGGTTTTTCTGTTCTATTCTTCTTAACTCGAATATTAGGGAAAAAACAGCTAAGCCAAATGACTTTTTTTACTTATATCACAGGTATCGCACTGGGGAATATCGCTGGGGACATGGTGGTCCATAGAGATATTAAACTCATTGATGGTGTCACTGGTTTGACTTTGTGGGCATTTTTAACACTAACAATTGAGTACATAGCTCTGAAGTCAGCAAAGGCCCGTATATTACTAGACGGAGAACCTACAATTATTATCAAGCAAGGAAAAATCATTGAAAAAGCAATGAAGTCCAATAAATTAAATATGGATGACCTTACGATGCTCCTGAGAATTAAAAATATTTTTTCAATTACCGAAGTCGATTACGCCATTCTTGAGCCTAACGGGCAGATCAGCGTTTTAAAAAAAGTGGAATTTGAAAACGTAATAAATAAAGATGCGGCTATTCCGATCACACCTCGCAAGTATTTACCTTCTGAACTTGTAGTTGATGGAAAAATTGTTCTAAAAAATCTCAAGGAACTAAGTTTAAGTGAAGACTGGCTGCTGAATGAGCTAAGGAAGAAAGGAATCCACACACTGACGGATACGTTTTATGCAGAACTGCAGAGTGATGGAACAATATTTGCAGAAAAACGTGCACTTAATTAACCTGTCCTCACTAGCGGACAGGTTTTTCGTCTATATACCACTATACATTTCAAACTCCGGTTCATACCCTTTACTTTATTTCTCTTTCCTTTAAAATTAGTTCAAAGATACTAAATAAATTCCACCTCCCAAGGAGTGCGGTTATGCTTGAACTTTTAATTACCATGCTTGAACGGCTCGGAATTATTGTGACAATTGCTTTCATCTTAACAAGGTTCCGCTTTTTCAGGGGATTGATCTATCATGAAACTCTTAATCGGCGACAGCAATATTTCGCCATCATTTTCTTTGGATTTTTCGGAATCATTGGTACGTATTCAGGCATGAGCTTCAATACTGAATCGCTCCAATTCAATCGCTGGGCTGCTGATCTTGCATCAGATGAAGCCATTGCTAATTCCAGGGTCATAGGAATCGTCATTGCGGGTTTGCTTGGCGGCTATAAGGTTGGGATTGGCGCTGGACTGATTGCCGGATTGCACCGTTTCACCCTTGGTGGTTTTACCGCTATCGCATGCGGATTGGCTGCGATTGTAGCAGGAATCATTGCGGGCAGATTCCAAAAAAAGAATAAATATGCCAGCCTTACAAATGCCTTTATAGTCGGCGCCATTGCTGAAACGGTGCAAATGCTGATCATCCTGCTGCTGGCAAAACCATTTGATAAGGCCCAGACACTCGTAGAAATGATCGGCGTTCCAATGATTCTGGCGAACGGACTGGGTTCTGCCCTCTTCCTCTTAATCATAAAAAATGTTATGTCCGAAGAAGAAAAAGCCGGAGCGCTGCTGGCGCAAAAAACGCTGAGGATCGCTGACCAGACTCTTGCCTATCTCCGGAAAGGCATCAACCCTGACTCAGCGAAAGCAGTTTGTCAGATTTTACACAACGAAGTGCAGACCAATGCAGTATCGATGACCAACCAAACGGAAATACTTGCCCACATTGGCGTCGGTGATGATCATCATCGTCCGGAAAGTCCCATCCAGACCCAGGTCACAAAAGATGTTCTTAAAAGCGGGAAGCTAGTTGTCGCGAGTGACGAGACCATCCATTGCCGGCAAACAAATTGCCCACTTGGTGCAGCCGTTATCGCTCCGCTAAAACAACGAGGCGAAACAATCGGCACTTTAAAGTTTTATTTTAAATCTGAAAAAGAAATAACCAATGTAGCAATGGAGCTTATATCCGGACTCAGCAATCTTCTAGGAAATCAGCTCGAAATTGCTGAAGCGGATAAAGCTTATCAGCTTGCTAAGGAAGCCGAGGTAAAAGCACTGCAGGCGCAAATCAGTCCTCATTTCCTTTTCAACACAATGAATGTCATTACCTCTCTTGTCAGGATCGATCCGGTAAAAGCACGGATGCTGCTTGTCTCCCTTTCTCACTTTTTGCGGCAAAATCTGAATGCTACTACTGTGACGATTACCAGTCTTGAACAGGAATTGCGTCATGTTAAGGCATACCTCGCCATCGAAGAAGCACGCTTTGTGGAAAAGCTGAAAGTCACTTATGACATAGCTGACGAAGCCCTTTTGGTAAAAATTCCGCCTCTGACTCTGCAGCCTATTGTGGAAAACGCGGTAAAGCATGGGATTAAGAATATGGACCAGGATTGCCGCATTCACATCGCTATTCATAAAGTGCCAGCTGCAACAGTGGTGGTGGTTGAAGACAACGGCCAGGGCATGAGCCAGGACCGTGTCGACCAATTAGGCAAGCAAATGATCGATTCCGAAATAGGAAGCGGAATCGCACTATATAACGTAAATAGAAGGCTTACGATGATGTTTGGGGAAAAAGCATCTCTTCAGATTGAAAGTAAACCTGGCAACGGAACAAAGATTTCTTTTTCGATTCCACATGCGGAGGAATGTTAGATGGACCAAATTCGGACTTTGATTGCAGACGATGAATTATACAGCAGGGACGAGCTCAAGCATTTATTGAGCTCCTACCCTGCCATTCACGTTGTCGGCGAGGCGGAAACGGGAGAATCAACAGTTATGAAAGCTATTCAGCTCCAGCCTGATGTTGTCTTCCTTGATGTCGAAATGCCAAAAATGACGGGAATGGAAGCTGCAAAATCGCTATTGGAGCTAAAAAAAGTCCCTTTGATTGTCTTTGCAACGGCTTATCCCCAATTCGCTGCAGAGGCTTTCAGATATGAGGCAGTGGATTATTTGCTCAAACCATATGACGAAGACCAGCTCCATGAAACAGTCCAAAGGATTGTGAAGCGTTTCATGACTCAAAAGGACAAAGAACCTGGTAAGCAAGCCGGAAAACTTGCTGTGGAAGGCGACGGTGAAATTCTTTATCTTGAACCTAAAGAAATTTTGTACATATCAAGGGAAGAAAAATTCTCAAAAATCATTACGAGAACAAATGAATACGAAACGAAAACTCCATTGAAGGACCTTGAAAGCAGGCTACTTCCCTACTCGTTTTTCCGGATCCATAAAAGCTATCTAGTCAATCTTGATTATGTAAACCGTTTAACTCCCTGGTTCAACGGTGCTTATCAGCTGCAAATCGAAGGGCGGGAGGAAATGCTTTCGGTTAGCCGAAACTATGTAAAAGCTTTGAGAATGGAGCTTGAGTTATAGCTTATAAGACACTAGCTAAGACTTTCATGAAAAGCATCTTTTTGGATGCTTTTTTTGTTTTTAGTGCAATCATTTGTGCATCTCAATCAAAATTTCAAGCGTTTCATCCTTACATTTATGCATCTTGTTCACAAAATGTCCACAATTACATAAATTCTTTTATAATTTATGTAAACGCATTCATTATATTATGAAGGAGGTTTCATATGTTTACATTTTTAGGCGGTATCGTACTTTTAATTATCGGTTATTTCACGTATGGCAAGTTTGTTGAAAAGGTTTTTGGTGTTAATGAAGGCCGATCAACTCCCGCTTTCACACATAAAGACGACGTTGACTATGTGCCAATGTCCACTTCTAAGAACTCATTGATCCAGTTGCTTAACATCGCTGGTGTTGGCCCTATCTTTGGACCAATTATGGGAGCGCTTTACGGTCCTGTAGCTTTTATTTGGATCGTTCTTGGTGCAATATTTGCCGGTGCTGTCCATGACTACTTGACTGGAATGATTTCCATCCGCAACCGCGGCGCTCACCTTCCAGAGCTTGCTGGTAAATTTTTAGGTAAATTCATGAAGCATGTTGTTAACGCTTTTGCGATTCTTTTGCTGCTATTAGTTGGAACCGTTTTCGTAACGGCGCCTGCTGGATTGCTCCATAACTTAATGGACGGAAAAGTAACAATGGGAATCATCCTTGGTGCAATTTTTATTTACTACATTTTAGCTACGCTTCTTCCTGTTGATAAAATCATCGGGCGCTTATATCCTGTTTTCGGTGCATTGCTCTTGATTAGTGCAGTTGGGGTAGGTGCAATGCTTGTAATTACCGGAGCACCAATTCCTGAATTATCATTAACAAATTTCCACCCTGATAATGCAGCGATTTTCCCACTATTGTTCTTAACAATTTCTTGTGGCGCGCTTTCAGGTTTCCATGCTACACAGACACCAATCATTTCTCGTACTACGCAAAACGAAAAGCAAGGCCGCAAGATTTTCTACGGCATGATGATTGCTGAAGGAATCATCGCCATGATCTGGGCAGCTGCAGCGATGAGCTTATTCGATGGCTATAACGGCTTGAATGACCTTCTTGCTAACGGCGGACCAGCCGCAATCGTAAGCGAAGCTTCAACATTGATGCTTGGCGCTGTTGGCGGAACGCTTGCAGTACTTGGTGTAATTGTATTGCCTATCACTTCTGGTGACACTGCTTTCCGAAGCGCACGAATGATTATCGCTGATTACTTCAATTTTTCACAAAAGAAATTCACAAGCCGCCTATGGATCGCGCTTCCGTTATTCGTAATCTCTTTTGCATTAACAAAGGTAGATTTCACAATTCTGTGGAGATACTTCTCATGGGCTAACCAATCAACAGCAGTTATTGCCCTCTGGGTAGGTGCTATGTATCTGTTCATCGCGAAAAAGAATTACTGGATTGCCATGATTCCTGGCATATTCATGACAATGGCAACCGCTTCGTATATCATTAACGCTCCGATTGGATTCGGTCAATCACTCACTGTTGCCAATATTGGAGCTGCAATTATCACTGCAGCGATTACGGTCATCTTCTTTAACGCTGCTAAGAAAGCTCGTGCAAATAATGTCCAGCTTGATGAAGATGTATCCAACTGGAACAGGGTTGCGTAGTAATGAGCGGCTGCTGCAGTCCTAATTATCGCAAATCGGTCAATGAGAAAGAAGCTCAGGTCAATAACAAAGGGAAAGATCAGCTTCCCCTTTTCGCAAAAATAATTATTATCCTTATATCTGCAGGAGGGCTGCTTGCAGCGGTTCTCACATATTAAGGCTAACAAAGTGCACGCCTGCAATATCAGGCGTGCACTTTTACATCGACAGGAGGTTGAGATGGAAATGAAAATTTTAATTGTAGGCGCCGGAGCAATCGGCGGTTATTTTGGCGGACGTCTTTTGGAAAAAGGCGAGGACGTTACGTTCCTGATTCGTGAAAAACGCAGGCAGCAGCTCAAGGAAAATGGCCTGATTGTAGAAAGCGCTCATGGAAATATACACTACGCTGACCCAAAGACGATTTTAGCAGGGGAAAATGCTGAGCCTTTTGATGTAATATTAGTCTCAACAAAGTCTTATCATTTAGCTGGTGCGATGGAAAGCATTCGTCCATATGTCGGCAGTGAAACAATGATTCTGCCTTTGCTGAATGGCATTGCCCATCTTGATGCATTGACCGAAGCATTTGGTGCTGAAAAGGTTCTGGGAGGATTATGCTTTATCGAAACGACTTTGGACGAGAATGGCAGAGTGATTCAGACAAGTCCTATCCATGATCTTGTTTTTGGTGAAAGAAACGGTGAAAAAACAGAAAGGATCCTGAAGCTCCAGGCTGCTTTCAATGGCACGAATGCGAACTTCCGCCTTTCAGATACCATCGAGCAGGAAATGTGGCACAAATACTTATTCATCACTTCGCTAAGCGGCATTACCTCTCTCTTCAGGTCCCCGATTGGACCGATCCGGGAACAGCTGCAAGGGGTGGAAACAATCAAAAGCTTGCTGCAAGAAACGATCAGCATCATGAAAAGCTTAGATGCGCCGCTGGCCGATCAAGTTCTGGAGGCGACCTTTGCGAGGATGAATGAAATCAGCTATGGCATGAAATCCTCGCTTCAGCGTGATATGGAAAAATCACTGCCAACTGAAGGCGACCATTTATTTGGCTACCTTTTAGATAAGGCCAACACATCGAAGTTTCCTGCGGTGACCTTGTCGGCAATCTACGCTAACGTAAAAATCTATGAAAAGAATCTTGGCTAAAAAATTTGATGCCTGCCCCTTAACCGGAGCAGGCATCTTTATGTTCCATTTCATTTAACCCCGGGAAACCACCCAGGTGTATTGACGATTGCCTGCCACAGCGGATCGGGTACAACAAGGCGAGCCTGGGCTCCAAGATCGATTTCCGTCTCAATTTCAGTTTCCCTGCCGCTTTCTATTTTTTCAACCCAGTCTGGATCGATAATCAATTCTCTTCCTAAAGCAATTAATGGGACACCTGTATCAAATGCCTTTAATACATCATCGGCACTGTAAAGCGAACCGACGCCGATAACAGGAACTTTCTGGCCAACTCGCTCCTGGATGATTTCCATTCTTGACCTCTCATCCTCTACGCCTCTCTTAGGCTTTGACCAGAAATCATTCAATGAAACGTGCAGGTAATCAAGGTTTTTATCCGCTAACGCATCAATCAGCTGTATAGTATCAGCCATTGTGATGCCTGGTGTTTCTGGTTCCTCTGGAGAAAATCGGTATCCGATGATGAACGGCTCCTTTGCATATTTGGCGGTCACTTTTTTCACCTCGTCTACAACCGTCAGCGGAAAGGCAAGCCTCTTATCAAGAGAGCCTCCCCATTTGTCATCACGGCGGTTAGAATGTGGTGAAAAGAACTGTTGAATCAGATAGCCGTTAGCGCCATGAATTTCAACTCCATCAAAGCCTGCCTCAATTGCACGGCGTGTCGTTTCGCCAAAAGCCGCAATGATGGTTTCCACTTCAGCTCCGCTTAACGGACGTGGTGCCTTAGCATTCCCGCGCTCTGAAGGTACATCACTTGCGCTGACAATCTCACCATTCGGAACGAGTTCAGGAGGGCATTCTCGGCCTCCATGGAAAATTTGCAATACAGCCTTTGCTCCCTGCTCCTTGATGGCTGACGCCAATTTCCGCAAGCTAGGAATCATTTCATCTGTATCAGCGCCAAATTCACCTTTAAAGCCCTTTCCATCTGGTGTTACATATGTACATGCTGTAACGACCATACTGACTCCTTTGGAGCGGCGGGCATAATAGTTAACCTCTGCATCCGTAACGCTCCCATCCTCGTTGGATGAAAAATTCGTCATCGGCGCCATGATTATCCGGTTCTTTAAACTGACTCCATTCGGTAAATGATACGTTTCAAATAAGGGTTTGTACTTTGGATTCATACGAAAAGCCTCCTTCTTTAGCATACTAAAGTGTAATAACCTTATATCCACTAAGGTAAACATTCCTGGTTATTATTTGCTCACTGACATAAGAAAAGCGAAAGCGCCTTGGTCAGCCCCGACATGCGCTGGAGGGCCGACCAGTGAAGTCGTTCTTTGACTTCATTGG
>NZ_JBALQL010000003.1:22234-104931 GCF_036964885.1 Bacillus sp. JJ1122
CTCGAGGGGCTAGGCGCTGAAGCTGGACATTTCTCGAAGTAAATTTTATACTTTCTTATCTAATAAACATACAGCGGAATGCCATTCCGCTGTTTAAGTATTATTTGCTAGTTTTAGCAATCGCATTTTTTATTGCCTCAGCCTGCTGTTTCATATTGCCTGCCCCTTGAAAGTGCAAGTACATAATCCGGGGTTCTTCGAAGAGCATATGATTGTGCAATGCGGATATATCAATATTTCCTTTTCTCAGTTCATCAATGACTGGATTAATTTCTTCCTGCAGCAAAGCGAATTCACCGATGACCGCAGTCTTATCATTCACTTTCTCGAATACCACATGGAATCCCAGCTCCATTGTTTCAGGTGATAATTTACTCCCAATGTGTGTAACGTTCGGACTCTTCCGCACTATTTCGACCTTGCAAATCCCATCGTCTGATTTCACATCAGTTTGAAAGATATTTTTTAATGCAGCACAATCTGCCTGGCCCGCAGCATTGGTCCCGGCAGGTAAAAACATTATAAAAAACAGCGCTGCTGACAAGATGACTTTTTTCACGTTCGCCACTCCTTTTAGTCTTTATCATGCCTGATTATCTGTTGGATATTCTCGTTTTGCAATGTAGTTGTCTAAGAGTCAGTACTGATAAATAGTAAAGCAGTACTGTTTCAAATGGAGTATTGTTTCGCTTAAGTTTGGATTCTTTTTTCATCAGTTAAATCATTTTTTCTCCAGGTGAAATCATTAATAACATTCTTCTTCATTCGAGCTCCTGACTAACCCCTGCTTATTATCTTTTTCAATCGTTCCATTACTAGTGAATCGAGTTTAATACCAGTTCGGGCACAGATAATACCAGTTAAACGCGGTTTAATACCAGTTAAGTAAAGTTTAATACCAGTTGGATTAGTTGTAATACCCGTTGAACATCATTAGTTGTTTCCGTTCCCAAATGAGCATTGCACCAAAGTTGTACCTATTTTTTTCCATAGAGCCTTTCCTCGCCAATTAAAAAAGCATCCTGCTATTGCAGAATGCCTTCAAGATCCATATTTTTTTTCAATAAATCTTCCATTTCTTCAAGAGGCAGCGGCCTGCTGAAATGATATCCCTGCCCGATCATACAGCCATTTCTTAATAAAAAGGCTACTTGTTCCTGTTCCTCGACACCTTCAGCAATGACATCAAATTGCAAGTTGTGTCCCATGTCAATGATTGTCTTCACCATTGCACCCTGGTTGGCGTGATGGATAATGTCATCAACAAAGGATTTATCAATTTTAATTTTATCGATTGGCAGATGCTTCAATAGGCTTAAGGAAGAATAGCCTGTCCCGAAATCATCGATTGCCAGTGTGACGCCGAGCTCCTTTAACTGGTTCAAGATCATCGCTGTATTTTCACTGTTCTGCATGATACTTTCGGTAATTTCAAGGTCTAGATAGCTTGGATCCAATCCAGTCTGATCAAGGATTAGTTTTACTGTATCAATGAACCTGTCCTCCTGAAGCTGCCGCACAGAGATATTCACGGATATAGGGATCGAGCTGTAGCCTTTATCATGCCACTCCTTATTTTGAGCAGAAGCCTTCTGCAATACCCACTTTCCAAGCGGTACGATCAATCCTGTTTCTTCAGCAAGCGGAATGAACTCTCCAGGGGAGATGATTCCATTTTCCGGATGCTGCCAGCGGACGAGTGCTTCCACGCCGATGATTTTCCCCGTCTCCAAATTCACCTGGGGCTGGTAATGCAGCACCAGCTGGTCCTGTTCCAGAGCTTTCCTTAAGCCGTTCTCAAGCTCCATTTTTCGGGAAGAAAGCCCGTGCAGCTGATTTGTGTAAAATTGAAAATTATTCTTACCGCGTTCTTTTGCAAGGTACATCGCTGTATCTGCATGCTTGATCAGTGTTTCCTCGTCCTGTCCGTCCCCTGGAGCCATGCTGATTCCGATACTCGGTGTAACAAAGAACTCCTGGTTTTCGACATGTATTCCTTCCGAAAACTCCCCTAGGATCCGTTCGGCGACTTCAATCACTTGAGCTTTATTAAGGCCTTTGAGTAAAATAATGAATTCATCGCCGCCCTGCCGCGAAACAAGCCCTTGGCCTTGCACGGCATTTTTCAGTCTGCTGGCCACTACCTTCAATAAAAGGTCACCAACACGATGGCCCTTTGTATCATTAATAATCTTGAAGCGGTCAAGGTCTAAAAATAATACTGCTAGCTCTTGATCACCATTTTTCAAAGCTGCGTTCAGGTGCTTCCTCACCATGTTTCTGTTGGGAAGGCCGGTGAGGACATCATAATAAGCCATATATTTAATCGTTTTTTCAGCTTTCTTTCGCTGAGTGAGATCGCGTCCTACAATCTGTTCTGCCATTCTGCCTTCGTATAAAATCGGCATCGCAGACATCTCCACATCAATTTCTTTCCCATCCACCTGGGTCGCCTTAAATTCGAACCATAATTTCTCCTCGAAATTTTCATCAATCGTCAATTCTCGAGTTTTAATCTCGGAAAGCACCTCGGCGGGAATCAAATTGGAAATCGGCTGTCCTACCAGCTCTGCAGGACTTCCTGCTTTAAAGAGCTTGCAGCCCGCTTCATTGATGTAATCAAGTTTTCCCCTGCTATAAACTGCAATCAAATCAGGCGACATCTCGACAAGGCTTCGGTATCGTCCTTCGCTTTCCTGTCGGTCGGTAATATCGAATAGTACGCTCGTAAAATCAACAAAGTCTCCGCTTTCATCCAGCACAGGTATTCCCCTGTCCTGAATCCAGCGGACCTCGCCATCCGGGCGGATAATCCGGTAAATACTAGTGACTGACTCTCCTTGTGAGAAACCTGTTTCCCTCTGCTCTAATATATGGTGATCCTCAGGAGGGATGACCTTCTTCCAGAGAGTGCTGTCTTTATAAAACTCTTCTGAAGAATACCCGTATAATTTCTCTATTCCTGATGTAATCAGGAGCGTATCTGTCTTCAAGTCATGTGACCAGATTGCCACATCCAATGTATCAAAAATACTTTTCAGCCTTTTCTTATTATCCTGCAATTCCTCAGCTGTATGTTCCATCCCTCTAAACAAGCGGATGATTAAGATCATAAAAACAAAGGTGACACTTATATCGATAAGAGTACCGATTCCTTCACTAATGGAGAAAAAGAATGAAGTAGCCCAATCAATCAACTCTTCAAGCAGAAGAAAAACAATAATATAAAACGCATTGTATTTATGAATTCTCCCATCACTGCCCATTAACAGTTTCCCCCATGTGCCCAGCTGCAAATTAATATTGGCCTCTATTTTTTCCTAATACTCTTAAACCACTCAAAGGCAGAACATTGCCATATAAGAGAAAGAGCAATCAAAAGCTTTCAGCATAATCTTGGATCAATCATACTTTTCCTCAGATGTATATTATTAACATATCAAATAACATAGCAAGGGTACAACGAGAATATTACAAATGAACTAGAATTTTGAATAATAATGGGTTAATTCAGGGACTTTTCGATTTTTTTGTCATTATTCAGGAAAAATACAGCTTTATAATATTATTGAATTTGATTTAATTAGCTTTCTCGTAAAAAGTCCGAAGCCAGTTAAAACAGATCAATAGAAAAACAAAAAACTTCTTGTAAAAGCCCTTATAGCGCTTTTCCAAGAAGTGTCGAAAGTTCACTCTTCTTTTCATTCAAATAGATTTTATCCAGTTCTTTTAATTCCTCAGAATTAAATTTCTCGAGGCTGTAAATATAGATTTCCCAGATCATCTTCTTGCCTGTCTCGTCCGCATTTTTTCCAATCAAGAGAAACGAATCAATGAGCGCCAGCAGGATCGAAAAGTCCTGCTTTCCATAGTGCACAATTTGGTAAAACGATAAATAAAGAATATCTTTTGTTCTTTTTTGCAGTCTGATGACTCGTGGCTGTGAATCAGTATCATAGTAAGCGACGTACCTTCCGTTCGCCCGAATACGGCTTAAATCGGCTAATGCCATGCCAAGATGCAACACACAATTCCTAGCGGTGTTTGGGTCATTGATTGCCGGTGAAATCGCCCTTAAGGCAACCTCGACGATTTTCTGAAGCGCAAACTCTGGATCCTGGAGGGATGACCTTTCTTTTCCCAGCCTTAGGAATTGATTGAGAGTATCCTCCATGTTGTCTTCGATTTCTTTGTTATGGTGGACTCTGAACGCAATGCTTTCTTCTGTTAAAAAATCACCGATAAGAAAGTTTGCCTCAATCCCCAAATCACGTTCTGATGCATACCTCGTCAGCCCTTCATAATCAAGAAGCTGTACATAACCATATCCTTTACATTTGATATCTTTGATATGGTCGTAAGCAAATCCTGCATCCTTACGGTCATCAATAACATTTATGTATTCACTTTCAAGCGCCTTTTCCTGACGTCGAATGGACTGTAACGCCCCATCCGTTATTTCACGGATCAGCTTGCTGACCTGGATGGAGGTTGCCACGTTATGGATGAAATAAGCAAAAAACGCCAGGCAGATAAAGGCAAGCAAGACACCTACAGTCGCCGAAATCACATTGGTTTTATACCAGGACTCGCTCATGAACAAGAGCGACAGGGTCGAATAGACAAAGCCGCCCATGAAAATTCCCAGCACTCTCATTGTTACAGGGTCCTCAACAAAGTTATTGAGTGTCCTCGGAGAAAACTGTGATGAATATGTAGTTAAAACGACCATAATGGTTGAAAAAGTAATCGTTGTCATGGTCAATAAAGCAGCAGAAATCGAGCCCAGGATCGTCTGGGCTAAATCAATACTTGTCATCAAGAATGAAGGAACAATCCCTTCAGCCAGCTCATTATGGTCGATATAGATGACCAGCAGCGCGAGTAAAAAAGCAAAAATACTATAAATGCCTGGCAGCAGCCAGATGCTTTCCCTTATCCTTAACACTATTTTCCTCACCAAATAATCCAGCTCCTCTGTTACCAGCTCTTTCCTATCTTTATTTAGACCATTTGGAGCATATTTAATCCTTTTCATGCTGGATTTATTTTTTCAGCATAAAAACCCCGTAAAGATCAGGTCCATAGATTAATACCCCAGTTCACTTTGAGCTGGGGTGTCACTTTTTTACGCATATCCTACCAGTTCCATAAATCCTACCCCTTCCAGTGCTTTTCTTTTTCCACTTGGAAGAGTTTCAATGCCTTTTACTCTGCACGTTCCCTCCCAGATACCCTGGATCGGCCCGATAATCGGCATCTCCTGGTTTGGAAAGACTGCTTCGACGTGAAGTTCAATCGCGAATTCCGGTATACTTATCTGCCATTCTACTGGATATCTGGCATTGGTTTTTAAACTTTTCCAGTATTTTATTTTCTTAAAAGTTATATCCCTCGTAAACTGAATGGTTCCATCCTTTTCTACAATATTAGCCATCGAAGAATCAGGTTTGCCCGAGGTCATCTCATTTAAAAGTAAGTCGCGGCCATCGCTAAGCTGAATCCCAAACCAATTCCACCCTGACCCTTTTGCCAATGAGTAATCCCTGCCCCATTGATGGTCGAACCAGCCTCTCCCTTTCACCGTCTCCGTTCCATTGTCCGTTTTTATTGTTCCCTGGACCTTGTTCCGGGTAAAAGAATAGTAGTATAAATCATCCGGTTTCCCGTCGCCGCCAATTAATCCAACTGGCTTAAGAGGGGTAAATTCAAGCTGTACCTCTGAGTCCCTTTCTTTTAAAAGAACGTCAAAAGCCTCCTCATTTTCCCCCTTGAAGGTTAGTTTATGGCTGCCAAAATTCAATTCAGTCGGATTTTCTATAATAGAAGTATTTTTAATAAGAGTATGTGGTGAAAGCTTCTCGCCTTTTAATAGGCATTTATACAGCTTCCACATTCTATAATCAGTCGGGTGGAGCAGCAGATGGAATGGCAGATAAATTGCCAGCAGACCCATTTTCAATTTCCTATCGATACTCGAAACATTGAATCGTTTTTTCCGATTTAAATCAATCAATGTATGGATTATATAATGCCCTTTGCCTATTTCCAACTCACCTACTCGGAAAAATGAGGCCATAACTGCATATTTCCCGCCCCTGTCGCCATTAAGATGAGCAAAAAAGTACCACCATTCGATATTCGAATCATCATGCGGGCGCACATCCTTTGGCAGTGAAATTCCACCCGATCGTTCATCATTCATCCCAGCACACACCTTCTGTTTTTAGTAAGGTATGCATGAGCGGGCTAATGAGGGACTATAAGATGTTGGTTACTAAGCTGGCTGCCCTAATGGCATGAAAAAAGAATATGTTGTACCCGGATATCATTCGGATCATCAATCGCTTGAATTTAACAACGCAGTGGCATATTCTTAAGGATATATAATTCAGATTTAAGGATGGGATTAACCTGCGTATCAATAAATTCATTAGCGAATCAGGAAAAACTTCGAGACGCGGAGCAGACAGATTGATCGAAGAAGGCCGCGTGACCATCAACGGGAAGGTTGCTAAAATAGGCAGCCAAGTAGAGCCCGGGGATGATGTAAGAGTGAACGGCGAGCAAATCAGGATGGCTCAGAACTATGTTTATATTGCCCTTAATAAACCTGTGGGCATTACGAGTACGACCGAGAAACATGTAAAAGGAAATATCATCGATTTAGTCAATCACCCGCTAAGGATTTTTAATATTGGCCGACTTGATAAGGATTCCGAGGGTTTGATTCTCCTCACGAATGACGGCGATATTGTGAATGAAATCCTGCGTGCCGAAAACAGGCATGAGAAGGAATACATTGTTTCAGTGGACAAGCCGATCACACCTGAATTCCTTAAAGCAATGTCAGAAGGCGTAAGGATTCTAGGAACGAAAACACTTCCATGTAAAGTCGTCCAGCTTTCGAGGTATGAATTCAACATTACGCTGACACAGGGATTGAACAGGCAAATCCGCCGCATGTGTGAAGCACTCGGCTACGAGGTTTACAGGCTTCAGCGCATCCGGATCATGAATATTCAACTCGGCAACCTTCAGATTGGACAATGGCGCGACCTGTCGAAGAAAGAGAAGAAACAGTTATTCAGCGAACTGGATTATGAACCTAAAGAATGGTGAAAAAGAGGATGAGCATTTTTCCGCTCATCCTTCTTTTTATGCTTCTACAGCTACGGTTTTGTCCTGGACTTCTTCCCGAAGTAGCTTGAGGAACATTTTTTCCCTATAAAGGTACATGACGAGTGAAACAAGGCTTAATCCGCATACACCGAGTAAAATCCAAACAGGCATTTTTTCAAGCAGGAAGCCAAACAGGATGAAACCTAATGGAGTCATTGCACTTGAGCCTGTTTCAAGGAGAGACATCACTCTGCCGCGATATTCATCTGGCGTGTTCTTTTGAAGGAGTACGGTTACTGGAATATTGATGAACATAATGGCTGCGGCAAGGACAAGTACCTGGGCAATCAAATAGATAAATATAATTTGATTGCCCATTTCTATAATAGAAGGAAATGCAGGTACTCCTATTAATATCAAAATGGACGACAGTAACACGATTCCACCCATAATGGAGAATTCTTTTCTTTTGATTTCCTTTCTTGCTGAGAGAACTAGTGCGAGCACCATCATACCAACGGAAAAGGCCCCTTCAATGATTCCTAGATGTGTTGAAGACATACCTCTTACCGTCAATACTAAATAAGGCATTGCAACCGGAAACACGGCGAACCAAAAATTCAGCCAGACACTGATGACAACCAAATGAAAAAGAAACGGCTGAGACCTAATATAGGAAACTCCATTTTTTAGGTCTTCTGACAAGCTGGCTTGTTTTTTAAGGCTCGCTTTATTCGCGTACAAATCGTATTTGATCAGAATGCTGGCAATAGCTGAGATGATGTAGGTAATGATGTTTAAGCCCATGAAGAGATTAATCTGAAAGATTCCAAAGAAGACGCCGCCAAGGACAGGGCCCAGGATGGCTGATAATGAGATGGCCGCCTGATTCAGTGACATGGCTTTTTGCAGATTGTCCTGTCCAACCATGTTGTGGATAGATGAAGTTACTGCGATTGTATAGAATGTATTGATGACACTTAATCCTGCAGTTGAAACATAGAGAATCCATAATTCTTGGGTTGCTAGGGTAAACGCGGCAAGGACTCCACATAGCCACACTGCACTTGCTATGTTCGAGGAAATAATCAGCTTTTTCCTATCAAGACGATCGCTAAGCGTACCCGCAATTGGCGCGAGCAAAATGCGTGGAAGAATGCTGAGAACTAACGTAAACGCAAAATTTAAGCTGGATCCTGTTTCAGCAAGGATATATAGCCCAATTACGAACGCATAAATCGAAGAACCAAGCACAGCCACCACCTTACCAGTAAGGAAAAGTATCAAATTTTTCTTAACTGCTCTATCCAATTAACTCTCCTCCTGTTTCTCCTTTTTGAGCGTAATGGTCATTTCATATGAAGTCTTTTTGACATCCGCTTTCATCGCTGATTTCTTCACATACTTCAAAAATAAAGCGTCAATATCTGCGTTAAGCTCCTTGCGATCCTCCTCCGTTAACGATACATAAGTTCCCTGATTGACAACTTGTTCAGTCGAAGGGGTCACATCCTCATTCTTAAGATTGAAATGAGTAGCCTTTGAACGGTAATACTTTTCAATAATCCCCCTATTCTCCTTAGTCTCCTCGATTTCTAAAATACCTCCATTATAGAGCTGCTGAATATGGTAATGGATGCTGCCTGCTGATTTACCCAATTCATCTGCCACCTGTTTTGCTGTCATCGCCTTCATGACTAGCAAGTAGATGATTTTTACACGGATAGGGCTGGAGATGAGTTTTTGCTGCTCCAAGTTAACCTCCATTGTCTTTTTTACATAATCCATACAAATTTCACCTTCCAAAATATTCTTATGATTTAATTTTATTATACGTTCTAGAAAATTAGAATGCAATGAATTATTAGAATATTTAATATTTTATAGAACCTAAACACCAAAATTTAAATGATTGGCTTGAATCAATGATTTATGTTGTAATGATGTTAATAAAGCTTATCTTTTAGAGATAGGAGTTTTTTTATGGCAAACAAAGATACAATGAATCACTTATCAGAGGATGAAATTATGACAATATTGGTTGCCGCCAAAGATCTTATTATGTATGGCGGAAAAGGGCTGCTTGGAAAAATTCTAGCAGGCTCAAATGACAAACGTATTTTCACTTCTGATCTTCATCAATCCGAATCATACGGTGCTTTTAAAGGCATGACACAAAAGGTGATTATGGAAAAAGTCGAATGGATGATCGAGAACGGCTATCTCACTACCGATAAAAAACTTTCCCTGCTTGTTTATACTCAAAAAGGCTGGGATACAGTCATTGGGGAACTTGCAGATGAGTTATATGGTGATTTGCTCCTTGCTGCTGAATTTGGCAGATTTGATTTTATAGAAGTGGTCCGAAACCAGCCTCTTGACCTTCGCATGCTTCTTCTTGACGTCGTTGAAGAAGAGGACGACCCAGAATTAATAGAAATGCTGATAGAATGGCTGGAGATCGAGGTAGATGCACCTATTCCGGAAAGAATTCATGAAGTCATTCAAAATTTGGACAAGTCTCATACTCGTTCAAGTGATAAAAAGGTGAATTCAAATGATTCAGGATCTTTTGAAGCCAATAAAAAATGGCTTTCCATTCCTGCGGATTACCGCCAGATGCTGATCCGGAATGTATTCTGCGGGCATTGCCTGGATACAGTGCAGATTGAAAAATACATCATTAAAGATTTCCGCGATACGATTGTTCTTGAAGGTAATTGTAAAAAGTGCGGCAATAAAGTTGCCAGAGTAATTGATTAAGGCGGAATTTTCTTATTGCATAGCTACTTCATGACCTGGTTATTGACCAGGTCATTTTTTAACCTAAAATTAGTTTGTATACAAATTATATTTACACAAATAATTTATACTGTTATACTTACTTAAGGCAATTAAGGAGGACTTTTTATGGAAATGTCTATGGATAAAGCAATTGGCTCTGCATCGGTTCGCCTCAGCAAGAAGCTGACCAGGTACATCAACCTTCAACTAAAGCCTTTCAGCATCACCACTGAGCAATGGAGTGTTCTAAGGACTTTAAGTGAGTCAAATGACATCTCACAAAAAGAATTATCAGAGAGAGCGGACAAGGATCAGGCAACATTGACGAAAATACTGGATCTTCTTGAAAAAAACGAATTTATCGAGAGAGTGCAAAATCCTTCAGACCGCCGTTCCTTTCTTATTAAGATCACCCAAAAAGGGGCAAAATTAGTGAAGGAAGTAACCCCCTATCTTGAGAAAGTTTTTGCAAAAATCACAGACTCTATTCAAGCTGAAAAGCTGGCAATCTATAAAGAGACAGTACTTTCTTTAGAGAACAATATCGAAATGCTTTTGGAGAAAAACAAACAGAAAGAAGGCTAATCATGAACCAGACATCTAAGTTATGGACTGCACAGTTTACAGCCATTGTTCTAATGGCTTTTTTATTTTTTCTATGCCTGCAGCTTCTGACAGCAGGCTTTCCCGCTTTCATCACAGACGTGAAAAATAACCCGGCACAGGGCGGCTTGATGACGACTGTTTTCATGGCTGCGGCGATTGCAACACGTCCTTTTGTAAGTTCTCTCATGCAGAAAATGGACAATAAGAAGTTGAGCCTGATCTCATTGGGCTTTATCGCCATTTCAGTCGGTTTGAGCTTCGGGCAGGACTCAGTTGGATTTTTGCTTTTGCTAAGAGTATTTCATGGAATGGGCTTTGGGATCATCACGACTATTTTTTCGACAATGGCAACGAATATCATTCCAACTCATCGATTAGGAGAGGGCATCGGCTATTATGGACTGGCAACTAGTGTCGGTACCAGCCTTGGTCCCATGCTGGCGCTAGCCCTGCTTCAGGTTTTCTCCTTTAATCTTCTAATCATTCTGTCGATTGTTTTAACGTTCATCACTTTGGTCCTGAATCTTTTTGTCAAAGCCCCTAAAAGGGTTGTTCCAGTTAAAAATACTGTTCAAAAAGTGAGCTTTAAGGAACATGCCTTTGACCAAAAAGCTTTTACCCCAGCGATCTTAACGGCATTTTTCTCCATTACGCTTGGCGGAGTGATCAGCTTTTTAAGGGAACTAGGGAAAGAGGCGAATATCGTCGCATCCATCTCACTATTCTTCCTTGTTTTAACCATTATGATGATTATGGTCAGACCTGTTTCCGGCAGAATGTTCGATAAATACGGCCATAAAGTGATCATCTACCCTGCAACGATTGCAGGTATTATCGGACTTTCGCTTTTAGCATTCACTCAAAATACTTTAACATTGCTGATTGCGGCTGTTTTTTATGGAATCGCGTATGGTACAGTAACTCCTACACTTCAGGCATTGGCAGTCAGTGCCGTTCCAAAGGAAAAACAAGGAACGGCAAATGCAATGTATTTTTCATCCATGGATCTTGGCATGGCCCTTGGATCAACAGGACTAGGCATCGTGGCTTCCTATACAAGCTTCCATTTCCTGTATGGCTTTTCAGTCGTGTTTCTTCTAGGATTGTTGCTTGCCTACACATTGATTTTTGTAAAGGGCAAGCCTGCCGCGAAATATGTGGAATCTTCCCGTGAAATTAGCGGGGATATTGGGATATAAAGAAAAACACGATGAATGAATTCATCGTGTTTTTTCATGTTTTATTTTCCACAGCACTTCTTAAACTTTTTGCCGCTGCCGCATGGGCAGGGATCATTGCGGCCTACTTTTGGCTCCGCCTTTACGGGCTGTGAATACATCAAAGGAAATTCCTGTGCTTCCAATTCCTTTTTCCGTTTTAGATAATCCTCATCACGCTGAATCGCAAGGCTTTTCCACTCACCAAGCTTAGGATGGTCGATGCCCATAACCTTGTAGAACCCATAAAGAATTCTTTCACTCTCAAGGATTGATGAGTAGTATCCAGCTTTTACAGCATCCTCCACGACCGGAAGACCTTCTTCTGACAGCTGATGGCATAGAGCTTCAACGATCAATACTTTATTTTCTTCATCATCAATGAATGAATATAAACTTTTCAATTTTTCAATTGAAGTCGCCGTTTTCGTATTGCCAAGTATGGAAATCGGATAGATGGACATGGAATCATTGTTAATCTTAGATGCCACATGTTCGACAACTGCATCTGTTTGAAACAGTGATAGTGTATCTGATATTTCTTCCAGCAACAGATCATCATCACGGTCCAAGAGACCTGCAAAGTATGGGATATACTGCTCCTGTTTCGTAAGCCCTGCCATATACACAGCTAAAATACCATTAAACTTAAAAAACTTTTCATCCTTTTGTTCCTTGAAGGTAAATTCGATTTCATGCTCTTCGATAAAACCACGTTTCACCATTATCGCGACAATCTCTTTTGCCTTGCTGTATAGGTCCTGATTAAAGGAATCATCTGTTTCAAGATCAGCAAGAATGGAACCATACTCTTCCCAAACTTTTTCTTCTTCCCCGTCCATTAAAAACTGAATGTACTCGAATTCCTTCTCTGGCAAAAACTCCTCCAGTTGAGTTCGATGCTTCAGTTTTAGATCTGAACGAATGTTTCGAATCAGCCTGGCATATAAAAATTGATCATCAGGATCGGCTTCCTCTGCCCCCTTCAACAGCACCTCAATGGCTTCACTATTAAATGGGAATCGATCGATATTGGCCAAAATAATGATCTCTTTTTCCTTTTTAGCGATGGCTTCTTTTAATAGCCTAACCGTCCAGTCTTCCGGTATATGAGGATACTCCATTAAAGCATGCATAACAAATTCCTGTACGAGCAAATCATCTGATAATAAGTGAGGTTCTATTTTTTTAAGAAAATTCACCTGAACCCTCCTCTTTTGTTTTTTGTATTCTTAAAACATTCTACCAGAAAAACTAAAAGCGCAAGCGCCTGGGCAGCCCCGACAAGCGCTGGAGGGGAAAAATTTTATTACTTCCTAATCAGAGAAAAAAGCAGGCACATTTGCGAGCCTGCTCTACCGTTTTATTTTTTATTGCTGTCACGGTTTACATGATGCATGCTGATATAAATCCACATGGCTATGTAGGTTAAAAACATTAATGCTAAAAACACAGGTGCTGATAGTGCATTTTGGATTAACATGAATGTGCCACTCCTTTTACTTTAGGCTTTCCAGCGGTGCAGGAAAAAATAAATAAAAAATGACAGCTAGCGGGAGTGAAATCAGCCAGCCTGTTACTGGATTTTTATAATGAATCCTCAGCACAACGAATAGGATCAAATTCAGCCAGCTATTATGCCAGCTGTTCCAGTCGTGGTCGTAAACATACATGCCCCTGTGCGCAAACAATGCCTCAATAATGGTATAAAAGGTTACCCATATTCCTACATATAATAGCTGATTCCTGTTTGATGAGGGAAATCGCTGCAGATAAATGATTAATCCGACCGGGCAAATAAAGAAGGTAAAAGCCAGGTTGATAATCGAGTGGTTAAGCCAATCAGCTGTAATTCCCCGGAAAGCCCATAAAGTATGGTTGTAATAAATTGTATTGTAGAGCAGGTTAATGACCATAAAAAACAAAATGGTCGAATACTGCTTTTTCCACTGTGACCAATCAACGAATTTATAGGCAAACAAGATCCAGACTGCGATGACCAATAATAAATACATGTACCAATCTCCCCCGTAAAACACTGATTTCATCAGTTATTTCCAGTGATGACAGTTTTATACCGGAGGAGTCATTACAAAAAGCCTGAATCCTTTGGGGATCTAGGCTTTCAAGATTCGAATTTTCTTTGTTTATTCAGCTCTGACTTCCAGCTATCATCGATAAATTCTTAAAAACTTTCTTCCTGCGCAAATACAACAGCTGTGCCTCTTCAATGGATATTTCCTTGAATGTTATTACTGTTCCCGGCAGCGCTTGTGCAAGTGCCGGAAGATCGACCGAGATGACCGTACCGATCCGCGGGTAGCCCCCAGTTGTTTGGCGTTCTGCCAACAAGATAATCGGCTCGCCGCTTGCGGGAACCTGGATACCACCAGGAGGGATTGCATCAGAAATGATATCTGCCCCTACTTTATGCTCAAGTTTTGGCCCCTCAAGACGGTAGCCCATCCGATTGGATTTGGAGGAAACTTTGTATTCACTGGCTAAAAACAAATCGATGGCAGACTTTGTGAATTTTTCATCGTGAGGTCCAAGGATGACACGAATCGTTATTTTCCTCTTATATTCCGGGATATAACTTCTGTGCAGAAATCTGTTTTTGCAAACAGCGGGTTTTCCATGAATAAAATCCCCTGCCTTCAAAGTCCGCCCGTTCAATCCGCCAAGACTGCCATTAAGGAACGTTGACTTGCTTCCTAAAAGAAGCGGTACCTCTATGCCTCCAGCAAAGCTAATATATGCCCTGCCGCCGCTTTTCACCTTTCCAAAAGAAAGAATATCGCCTTCCTTTAAAATAAAGCTTTTCCACATCGACACTTCCTGTCCATTCACCTTTGGCTCTAAATTCCCGCCGCAAATGGCGATCGAAACATTGGTGAGGACTTCAAGGCTTGGACCAATCATTACCGCCTCGAGTACAGCCTCTCCAAGCGGATTCCCAGTCAGGAGATTGGCCATCTGCATGGAATAAGTATCCATCGCTCCGGATGGACTCATACCGAATTGCTGATACCCGGTTCTTCCAAGATCCTGTACAGATGTTTGAAGACCCGGCTTCAGAACTTTGAAAAGAGGAACCGTCATTTTGCATCCCAGCTTTTACCGATTGTAATTTCCTGATTTATTAACGCCTGCTTTAATTTCACAACGAACTCGAGCGTCTGGGGCTCATCGCCATGGACACAGATTGTATCTGCGTTAATTTCTAAATCCGTTCCATTAATAGCTGTAATCTTCCCTTCCTTGATCATCCGTATAACTCTTTTGATCGCATTTTCCGTATCATGTATCATTGCATTGGCATGTGACCTTGGCGTTAGCATGCCATCTGGCTGATAATTACGGTCTGCGAATACTTCATGTGCCACTCTCAAGCCCTTTTCTTCTCCTGCCTTGACCAGCAGGCTCCCTGCAAGGCCAAATAAAACTAATTGAGGGTTAACATCCAGCACTGCCTCGGCGACAGCATCGGCGATATGCTTATCCTTGGCAGCCATATTATACAAAGCGCCATGAGGCTTCACATGTAAGACTTTTGTGCCGCATGTTCTTGCGACTGACTCAAGGGCACCGATCTGATAGACTACAAGATTGTAAATCTCCTGCTGGGTCAAATGCATGTCTCTCCTGCCAAAACCATGAAGGTCAGGAAAACCAGGGTGTGCACCTATTTTCACTCCATGTGCTTTTGCCATTTTTACCGTTTCCATCATCACATTATGGTCGCCGGCATGAAATCCACAGGCAATGTTTGCAGAAGTAATGTGTTTGAGAATTTCCTCATCATTGCCAATCTTGAATAACCCATAGCTCTCGCCCAAATCACAGTTCAAATCTACTGAAAGCATCGTACTCACCCCTTTGTGTATGTCTTAAGCGGATAGGAGCTTCCCATCTCTTTTATTGTAAAAAATTCTTCCTGATTGATTGGCACAAATTTTATGTAATTGCCTGCACTCAAAAGGAACGGCTCAGGCTTTTTCGGATCATATAACCGTATAGGTGTGGCCCCGATGATCCTCCATCCAGAAGGAGCATCAGAAGGGTAAATGCCAGTCTGGCTGCCTCCAATCCCTATAGACCCAGGGAATACGCTGAATCGTGGCTGTTCAAGTCTCGGCACAGCTAATTTTTCCGGCATGCCTCCGAGATAGGGAAAGCCCGGCATAAATCCCATCATGTAGATTAAATATTCTCTGTTTGCATGCAGATTGATTACATCCTGCTCTCTCAAACCATGATACTTCGCTACGAAAGCTAAATCTGAACCCATCTCTCCCCCATAACAAGCCGGGATCTCATAGACTATTGGTGCAGGCAGCTGAGATTCTGCGGGGGAAAGATAGACCTCCTCTAACTTTCGCTTAACATTCGCATAGGTGATGCGTTCAGGCTCATAATACACAGTCACCGATGTATACGCAGGCACCCATTCAATGACGCCGGGTACTTTTTCTTTTTCCAGCTTTAGTATAAATTGCCGGATCCGGGCATTCGTTTCCTCTTTTATGGAATCCCCAAATGAAATCCGAACAGCCAGGTCCCCTAACGGAATAATTTCAAATGTCATTACTTGCTCCTTGCTAAAACGGCTTCCCTGGCACATGTTTCTACGATTACATTCATTGCTCTTGCCATCAACTCTTGCGGCAGTGATGGCAGTGAAGGATTGCGAGATGACATTTCCGTTGAAGCTGGAAAGTGGATAAAGCCAGCCTTAATAGGCAGCTGATTTTTCCGGATATGATTTAAAACGGCATATAGTGTGTTATTGCAAATGAACGTGCCGGCAGTATTCGATATTGCCGAAGGAATATGCTCTGCCTTTAGGTTCTTCTCAATCTGCCTGATTGGAAGTGTAGAAAACAATCCGTCTGGTCCATCCTCGTCAATCATTTCATCGACAGGTACATTCCCTCGATTGTCCGGATACGGATCACCAGAACCCGTATCTTTCACATTGATGCCTATCCGCTCAGGAGTGATCGCAGTCCTGCCGGCAGCAAGCCCGCATGATATCACGGTATCGGGTTGGATCTCATCCATCTTCGCAATCAATTTTTCCGCACATTCATCATAATTAACAGGCAGCAAAATGGTTGTAACTTCAACGCCTTCTATTGCAAATTTTTCTGCTTCCTTCAGAAGCTCTTCAGTGGGATTAATCGTCATTTTACCGAACGGCTCAAAGCCGGAGATCAGAATTTTCATTTTCCATACCTCTTTTCATTAATAATCCATTATATTAGGTATTTAAAATTGTACTATAGTACAGAATGGATAAATAGATGATAAACTCTTAATATTCTAATTTTTATATCAGGGTGATATGAATGGAACTGGAATACGGCAAAGCAACTGACACAGAAATCGAAGAAATATTTAGCCTGGCTGGTGAGAACAGGGCTGAAGCTACTGGTATTCACGAACAAAACAATCAGGAAAAAATGATTGATTCTTATCAAGATTCCTTGGCAAACGGAGCCTATTTTCTTGTTGCCAGGACCGCAGACGATTTGATTGGCTGGGTTCTGATCGATCGGAGTTTGGATTGGTTTACACACAAGGAAATTGGCTGGATCAGCGATGTGTATGTTAAAAATGAATTTCGAAATCATGGTGTGGCTGCGGATTTATTAGAGCAGAGCCTCGTGGAATTCAAGCATCTAGGCTATGATGATGTTCGCTTGAATGTCTTTTGTTTTAATGAAAAAGCGATCCGCCTATATAACAAGATCGGCTTTAAGGATGTCAGCAAGTTTATGCGGATTGAGATATGAAGCTGGGGAGATCGGCTTATTGTTTGTAAAGAAAATTAAGTATATCTAACTGATTATTCTTAAAAATACATAACTCTATCTAAACAAAAATGACATACGTGCTAAACATTTCTCTAGTAATCTAGCATTGTTACATAAATTATAAGATGCAGAGGAGATGGAGAAATGAAAAAAACATTATTAGGTACAGGTTTTGCTTTAACCCTTTTATTGAATCCGTTGCAGCAAGCATATGCCGAGGAGCCGACTAAGGGAGAATTAAGGCAGTTTGATACTGTCGCTCATCGCGGGGCAGCTGGTTATGCTCCAGAAAACACCATCGCTGCATTTGATAAAGCGGTTGACATGAAGGCAGACTATATTGAACTTGATGTCCAGCGCAGCAAGGACGGCGAATTAGTGATTATCCATGATACGACCGTTGACCGGACAACAGATGGAACTGGGCGTGTAGGTGATTTCACATTCGAGGAATTAAGGAACCTTGATGCTGGAAGTTTTAAGGGAGAGCAATTTACTGGTGAGAAGATCCCTTCCTTTGATGAAGTGCTGGATCGCTATCATGGAAAAGTCGGAATCTTAATCGAAATGAAATCACCAGAGCTTTATCCTGGGATTGAGGAAGCTGTAGCTCTGGAATTGAAGGAACGCCATCTCGACAAGCCGCAAAACAATAAAATTATCATCCAGTCCTTCAATTTTGAATCGATGAAAAAGATGGACACTCTTCTTCCAGAGGTTCCGATTGGGGTTCTGACTTCTTCCAGGCTTCATGTGACAGATTCCGCACTACAGGAATTCGCAACGTATGCTGATTACTTTAATCCAAGCTACAGTCTGGTTACAAAAGAGTTAGTTGATAAGGTTCACAATTTTGGCATGGAAATCCAATCCTGGACGGTTCGCAGCCATGAAGCAGCACAGTTTCTCATTGATATGAAAGTTGATGGGATTATTACAGATTATCCAGATTATGTAGACCCGCGCAATTAACGATTAGAAAGCATGACATGGGCACTGAGGCAGCCGAGTCATGCTTTTTTTTGTTGTCTCTGTTAAAGCTGAATGTTGATTTTCAACCCCTGTTGATTGTAGTGGAAGGCGCGAAGACTCCTCGAAAACACTAACGCATTTTCTTCGTGCGTGGGTCCATTCGAGGAAGCTATTCAGTGTCCTGCGGGCGTAGCTGGTCAGGTGAGACCCCGCAGGAGCGAAGCGACGAGGAGGCTCAGCGCCAGCCCCGCGGAAAGCGAAGCGCCTGGAACGAAAATCAACAGCCTTGTTTAACAGAGCCTTTTAGTTTAGGAATGGATTCTACCGGTCATTACACCAATGATAAATAAATATTTTTAATACAAAAATTAAATTTATTAATTTTATTAAAAATAATATTTACTTTTTTAATAAAAAAGTTTTATAATTTAATTACAATCAATTGAAAGGAGGCAATTATGTCCTACCCAGTCATCACAAATTGTCCCGTTTGCAGTCAAACATTAAAAATAACGAGGCTAAAATGCAATCATTGCGAAACAACCATAGAAAATGAATTTGAACTCTCCAAACTCGCTTCCCTATCCAAGGAACAACTTCATTTTGTAGAGATTTTCCTTATATCCCGCGGAAATATTAAGGAAGTGGAGAAGGAACTGGGAATCTCCTATCCTACTGTGCGTGGAAAGCTGAACGATATCATCAGTTCACTCGGATATGATCCACAAAAGAAAACGGAAATAGATGAAAAGAAAATTGTCGCTATGCTGGATAAAGGCGAAATCACTCCTGAAGAAGCAATCAAACTTTTAAAAGGTGAATAAGGAGGAATCATAATGAAAGAAGAGATTTCAAAGGTTTTAACGATGGTTCAGGAAGGTAAAATCGATTCTGAAAAAGGTGCAGAATTAATATCGGTCTTAAAAGAAAAAGAAGCAGCCATACTCCCTCAAAAGCCTAATAAATACCTGGATAAGACATTAAAAGTCCGCGTAGTCTCCAAAGAAAATGACAACGTCAACGTCAATGTGCCGATTAAACTCGTTAAGGCTATCCTTAAAACAGGGCACAGCATAGCGGCGAGCATGCCTCAATCAGAAAAGTATGTCAAAGACATTGATATCAACCTGCTGATTGATGCAATTGAAAATGAACTTGATGGCAATATCGTTGATATCAAATCTGCGAACGGCGACACCGTTAAAGTCGTAATCGAATAACACCATGATTAAAGTAAAAATAAGAACTTCTAACCATGTAAATTTAAGCATCCCCATACCCTACTCAGTCCTTAAAGCAAGCAGTTTTATCCTTAGTTCAAAAAGAGTACATCAGCAATTGCATAAATGGGCTAACCAGGACCTGGAACAGAAAAACATTCCGATTTCTCCATTTAGCGCATTATTAAACAAGCAGCTTTTGAATGAGCTCATAGATGAATTACACCACTATAAGGGAATCATGCTTGTGGATGCAAAATTGCAGGATGGAACAGAGGTTATGGTAAGATTGTGAAAAAAACTGACCTCGGAGGTCTTTACCGAGGTCAGTCTTTTTTGGATCATCTCTTTCATTAAAACACTTTTTCAAAGCAGATATAGTCTTCATGCCCCTCTGGTTTTCCAGATAATCTGACTTCACCAGTCTTGCGGAAATTTCTTTTCTCATAAAACCGGACAGCCCCTTCGTTGCCAAAGTATGTATCGAGCCGCAGCACGGCATATCCATTTTTCCTGGCAAAATCCTCTGCAAACTGAAGCATTTTGCTGCCATAGCCGCCTCCCTGTGCTGAGGGATCTACACAGAAAGAATGGAGGATCAATGGCTTTCCTTCGGTCTCCGTCCAGCTGGCATTTTCCCATTCCGGTGTCTGCCATTCATCTAGCACCATTGCCCCAAACGTTTCACTGCCCTTTTTCAAAACGAACAATTCCTCCCCCTCCATCGCGTTTTCAAAATACTCATGATTCGGATACTTTTCATCCCATTGCAAAATCCCTCTCGCCTCAAGGTATTCCTTGCATTCTCCAAACATTTCTCCAATGACAGGCAAGTCATCCTCTGTTGCACGCACGATCTGCTCTTCAGCCATTTACGTGTTCTCCTTTTCCGTTGTTATTCACTTTCCGGGGTGGTATTAAAAAAATCTGCGCTTTCGTCCTTCTTCTTGCCTTTGGTATTCTTGTTATCCATTTTTCCGTCAAACTCATAGCTTAACTTGATATCCCTTTGCTTCTTTTTCATCATTCTTCCCCTTCCGTAAATGGTGTTTCCAGGTACAATGAGCATAGTTTATCCTTTTCTGCCGGTAAAAATGTATAAAGCAAGGATTCAAGGAATTGATGCTCTTGATCAATTTATTTGTTGGCTTTGTTAAAGCTGAATATTGATTTTTCATATCCTGTTGATTTCTGCTACAATCGACTTTGAATTTTAAACACGCATTTTCTGTTAAATACCGATATACATACAACAGAATGAACTCCGAATGAATCAATCTATAAAACCATATATTTAGCTAAACGAAGTTTTACAATTATCCGATAATTGTAGTATGGTAGAAAAACAATATATAGAAAACTAAGGGGCAAAATTGGCATGTGGAGAAACAAAAATGTTTGGATTTTATTAACCGGAGAGTTTATTGCCGGACTGGGACTGTGGCTCGGGATTATCGGGAATCTTGAATTTATGCAGGAGAAGATTCCTTCTGACTTTTTAAAATCGCTGCTATTGGCAGCCGGGCTGCTTGCAGGGATTGCAGTCGGGCCACTCGCCGGCAGACTGACAGACCAGCATAGCAAAAAGACAGTCATGCTGATATCTGGTTTTGTCAGGGCAGTGAGCGTTCTTTTCATGCTCGTGGCGATTCATACTGGTTCCGTATGGTGGATGCTCGTTTTTCTCATCCTTCTGCAAATATCCGCAGCTTTTTATTTCCCTGCACTGCAGGCGGCAATACCACTTGTGGTGAATGAGAAGGATTTGCTTCAGCTGAATGGTGTCCATATGAATGTTGCAACACTTTCACGCGTAATTGGCACAGCTTTAGCAGGAGTACTTTTAGTCGCAATACCGTTAAACATGGTGTACCTGCTGTCACTTGGTGCTTATCTTGTCCTATTTTCCTTGACCTGGTTTCTGCAATTTGATGAACAGAAGCTGTCCATGAAATCCAAGTCAGCTGGCAAGCAGCATGGATTTAAAGATGTATTCCCAGTGATTTCTAAGCTTCCAATCGTGATGATGACCTTAATCCTCACGTTGATCCCTCTGCTATTTTTAGGTGGATTCAATTTGATTGTCATCAATATCAGTGAACTTCAGGAAAGCTCGGCAATCAAGGGATGGATCTATACAGCCGAAGGAATCGCCTTCATGAGCGGAGCATTTTTTATTAAACGAATTAGCAATAATATCTCTCCATACAAGATATTATTTGCAAGTTCTTTATTGATTGGACTTTCTCAGCTGCTCTTATTTTTCGCAAACCTTCCTGTTTTGACAATCATTGCTTTCGCATTGTTTGGATTTTCAGTTGGATGCTTTTTCCCGACGGGAGCGACTATTTTCCAGACAAAGGTTCCCAAAGACTATCACGGCCGTTTCTTTTCCTTCCGCAACATGATGGACCGCGTGGTGTTTCAAATCGTCTTACTGATGACTGGTTTCCTTTTAGACGCAGTCGGGCTTCAGAATATGAGCGTGATGTTTGGTGTGCTGTCAATCGTGATGACGACAATCTTCTTCATACGGTCACGCAACCTGCGCGCTATTGGCGATACTGAACGGAATGTAAGCTAAATGACTGAAATATGTAAAAAGCTGCCTTTAGCGGCAGCTTTTTATTCGGCATAGCCCAGAATTCCCCCGTTAGAATAGTGATTAATCAAACGTTTAATGAGTAAAAAGAACTAACACGGCTTTCGTTTTTCCATATCTTTTATTCTATAAATATTCCATAATAAAGAAAATATCTTCATTGTGAAAGAAGGTGATTCATGGAACTCATCCTCCTATTTATAGGTATCATGTTTATATTATCTTTAAGTTTTTTTGGCATCAATGTACATTACTCTCATCTGAAGAAGATTAAATATATCGCAGTGGTTTCCTTTGGTGTGGCTGGTTGTTTGGGATGGGTTACCGTATGGTTGGGTTTTGGCTGGCTGACAATGGCTGTCATAAGTACATCATTATTGATATTATCCGCTCTTTCCTTTTTAACTGCTCTATTAATTGATTACTATGTTAAGACATAAAATATAAACGGCACCATCCGGCTTTGGATGATGCCTGGCATTCTACTTAAGTAATTCATCAACAAACGTAATAGCTTTTTCTAATCTTTCCACAAGTCCCCGCTGATCGACTCATATTCGACACCAGCTTAGTCCAATAATTTTTTCAATTACTATATTGTTAATATCCCGAACTGATTGTTCACCAAAACTCCACGTTCCATCAGCCACTACTCAATCTCGTTCGGAGAAAGCATAGTACCTCGTTCTGGTTCCTCCCTGAGTGCAAGTGATCATTAACCCTAGCTAGTTTATGATCAGTGAAACTTAATTAGGAGCTATCCGTATTAAGTTAGTAAGATGGGTTATTTTTAGGAAGTGATTAAATGGGGTTCTTAATTGGAGTGCAGCTATTCCTGATCGTTATGTTCCTGCTATTAGGCTGGGCAATAGTAAAAAAGGATGCGTACTGGCTGATTTCAAATTTTAACGGGAGAACTGAGGATGAACAGAAACAGCTGATCGAGAATGGATTTCCTCAGCGCGTTGGAAAGCTGATGCTTGCCACTGCGGCCGGAATGGCGATTTTGCTTCCATTGAGCTTTACTTCGTTTACTTATTCTATGGAAATCCAGTTCGGTTTCATGCTTGTATTTTTGCTTGGAGGACTCATTTACTTATCGAAGTATGAGGTTAAGTCTAAACGAAAGCGCAGTTATATCATTAGTTCTGTTCTCGCTATTGTTACAATCGGGTTTTTAATCGTAATTTCCTTCCTTGGATACCAGAACTTTGAAATTAAGACCAATCAAGATTCATTTGAGATTACGGGAATGTATGGCGATGTGTGGAAATACGATGAGATTCAATCTGTGGAGCTTTTGGATGAAATGCCGGAGGTCACATGGAAGCAAAACGGTTTTGGGCTAGCGACTATGTCAAAAGGCCAATTTAGGGTCAAAAATTTTGGCAGCAGCTTGCTTTTTATCCATAAAGGCTCTTCGCCATATTTATATATTGAATTGGAGGGAAAGAAGGTTTTTATCAATAGTAAAAATCCTGAACAGACGAAGAAGTGGTATATCCTTCTAAGTGAGATAACGAAAAAAGGTGCCTGATTTCTCAAAAGAGAGACCAGGCACTTTTGTTTACAGTTCGATCTTTTTAATGATTCGTGCCGGATTCCCGCCAACAACCACATGATCTGGTACATCCTTCGTGACAACCGCTCCGGATGCAACAACGACATTGTTTCCAATTTTCACTCCTGGATTGATGACTGCTCTGCCGCCAATCCAGCAATTGTCACCTATCACTACCGGCTTCCCGAATTCAGGCCCGGCAATCCGTTCATATGGATTGACCGGGTGGCCAGCTGTGTATATATGAACACCAGGCGCCATGAAACAGTTTTTTCCAATTTTCACTTCACATACGTCGAGGATTACACAATCAAAATTCGCGTAAAAGTTCTCCCCGATATGGATATTGTAACCGTAATCGCATCTGAATGTTGGTTCAATGTAAAATTGATCACCTTTAGAACCGAAAAGCTCCTTGAGTATATGTGTGCGTTTTTCAAATTCTGTTTCGGTCGTTTGATTATAAAGCCTTGTCAGCCTGCGGGCATTCTCCCTTTCTTTTACCAGCTCAGAATCCCCAGCATTATACAATTCCCCGTCCAGCATTTTTTGTTTTTCGGTCTTCATACTATTCCACTCCAGTTTCAGGATTTTTTAATTAAACTGCTGCAAGCCAATGATCCTCCTGCCTAAATCCTCGCATTGAATGAGCATCTAGTTTGACAATGTAACTTACTAATAGTAACCTACTTATTACTTACTAAATGTAATTGTACTATATTTTTGGAGGAACATACTATGAATACATCAGTGAAGAACTTATCCACTTTAATCCTTGAACGCCGTTCTGTCAGGAAGTATGACCCTGAATTCAATATTCCCAAACAGGAAATTGTCGATATTTTAAAAGAGGCCACTCTTGCACCGTCATCAAGCAATCTTCAGCCATGGAAGTTTATCGTCATCCAGGATCAGGAAACGAAGAAGGAGCTTAGGTCGATTGCCAACAATCAGGAGCAGGTGGAAACTTCCTCTGCAGTGATCGCTGTTCTCGGGGATAAAGAAATGTACCGAAATGGGGAAAAAGTTTATCGCAGTGCCTTTGAGGCTGGTTTTATGGACGAAGCGAACATGGGCAGGATGATTGAGGGTACAAATAAGCTTTACCCAGCAGCACCGGTCGAAGCGAGAGCAAATATTGCTTCATTTGATGCTGGACTTGTCTCGATGCAGCTGATGCTGATTGCCAAAGACAGAGGCTATGACACCGTTCCAATGGGCGGCTTCAACAAGCAGCAGTTCATTGAAAAATTCAACATTGACGACCGCTATATGCCCATCGTGCTGATTGCGCTAGGAAAGGCTGCTGTACCTGGGCACCAAACAACCCGTCTGCCAATTGAAGATGTTGTAGAGTTCATATAGTTTAAGACTCTTTTAATGAAATGCTCCTATTCGATGAGTTGAAAAGTAACAATAAAAAGGACCCATAAATGGGCTGCACACAATTCGTATTTGTGCAGTTCATATACAGGTCCTTTTTTATGGATTTTTTGCAGTTATAATTATTCGATTTCATAGACCAGCCATTCCGAAAGCGTACCGCCCATTTTGTTGTATAATCCCTGGGCGATTAGATTGTCTTTCGCTGTTTCCCAGGTCATATACGCAAAACCATTCTCCCTGATATAGGCTAAACAGGCTTCAAACAAGCGCTCCCCAGCTTTATGGCCTCTAGCTTCAGTAGTCACAAACAGATCGTTCAGAATCGCTGCCCGTTTTACCTGAAGCGTACTAAAGGTGAAATACAATGTAGCGAAGCCTACTAATTTGCCCTCTTTTTCCGCCACAAATTGCACACCTGCATCAGGATGGTCCATTAGATGCTGAATCAGCTTCTTCAGGTCAGCCTCATTTGGCTTTGGTTTTTGATAAAAATCGACGATGTAACCAAGCATTAACTCGTATAATTGCTGAATGTCTTTTTCCTCTGCAGTGCGAATACATAGTGCGTTCATCATCAGAACTCCAGTCTATAATTTTTTTAAGATTGCGGGTGTCGTTTATAGTCCATACCTTTTCTTCATACTCACTAAGGATCTTCAGGATTTCTGGTTTGCTTTTATTTTCAAAATGGCGGTTCCAGACAAACATTTTCTTGAACATCGCAAAAGTTGGCTTGTAATTTGATTTTTCAATTCCTAGCTTTTGTAAAATAAACCTTTTGATGATTCTCATTGTCCTCGTAAAATAAGCAGAATTCAGGTGTATGATCATGTCTGCATTCTTAAAGCTTTGCTGCACCCACTCATAATGCACACCTTCAATGATCCACGCATCAGACTGGATAATATGAAAAAAATATTCATCCCTTTCTGCTTCGCTCCTTCTCACATCACCTGTATCGAATCTTTTCCATACCACATTATCAAGTTCGTAGTGCGGCACATTTAATTTCCTTGAAAGTATCCTGCCAAGTGTCGTCTTGCCGCTTCCGACTGAGCCGATTATATGAATTTTACGAGAATGATATTTACCCATGGGATCACCAATTTTATTTTAGATAGACTACTCTTTCTCTTTAAATCTTTATTTTCCTCTTTTTATATTTTCCATGCATAAAAAATAACCATCGTTATCCTTTTGAAAGGAGGTAGATAAAAAGAACTGTAGAATATTTTATTACATTTGGAAAATATTTTAGGGGGTATATTACTTTGGGTCTCAGCCACACTGATTTTCCGGTTCTTTGGGCAATATTTTTTAGACGCAAATAATCCATTGCTAATCTTAATTACATTTCTGTTAGCTGTCCCAGTCATTTTGGCTGCTACCATTCATTATTATCATTTTAGGATGATCCTTTTGTCAGAACGGTTAGCTTCTGCAGTCTTGATCGCTCTTCCAGGAATGATATTGGACATATTCAGTGTTATTTATTTTTCCAAATCGGCAGCCGGGCTCACAACCACTGTTTGCGTCCTGGCTCTTATGGGCATACAGTTTGATTTTAATTTCCGGATTGCCCATAAAACTAAATGTCCATCATGGTTTAAATAAGACGCCTTAAAAAGGTGTCTTATTTAAACCATGAAAAAAAGCTGCCGCAGCAACTTTTTTTTCATAAATATATTAAGCGTTTTTCAATGTCTGGATTTCTTTGAATGCCTGGTGAAGGTTCGATTTTACCGTGATTCCTTCAAGGTTCAGGCCTAGTGTAACCATTGTATGGGCAACCTCTGGACGGATACCAGTCATGATTGTCTTTACACCGACTAGAGATAATGCGCTGATAACTTTGAATAACTGATCCGCAACCATCGTATCAACAATCATCACGCCTGATACATCGAAAATCAGGTGTGTAAGCTTTAGCTTAACAGCCTGTTCCAATGTTTCTTCCATCAATAGCTGCGCTCTTTCCGTATCAACGTTGCCAACAAGCGGCAGCACGCCTACACCCGGCAATAATGGAACAACAGGAACAGATAGTTCAAGCAAGGCAGTTTTTGCGTTCTCCAGGCTCTTTTGATGAGACTCAACGAATGTCAGGCTGAAGCTGTAGATTGCATGGTCCATAAGCGGATCAATGACATTAAGCACTTCAAAAATGGTTGAAGCTGACATGTCTTTTGCTGCTTCCTTAATCGCACTCCAGATATGTTTACGGTAAAAGCTTGTATCCTTTAGCGCTTCATCTAAAGAGGTTCCTAATCTATATATATACTCCCCAGTTTCTTTTCCCCACTGGGTAATCTTCGCGAGGCCTCTCTCTTTATCTTCATGGTCCACCAAAGCTTCACCAAATAAAGCAATGAAATTAGCTCGCACTTCCAGGATTTGTGCTTCAATCTTTTTGAACTCATGTTTTTGAGCTTCAGTTAATTCTGAAGTGGATAATCGATCCTCATGGACAGCTTTTGCTATTTCATGTTTTCTTTCAACAATTGCTTCCCCTAATAATTTCAATTCATTGTTCATTGATTTTCCTCCAAATGTTCCAAGACGATATTTTACAATCTATGATTCAAAGGTCTAATTCATAAATACACTGTTATAACCCATCATAACTCAGGTTGAGAAATCAGGACAAGTTTTTAACCTTGCATGGTAAAAAATTAAAAATCCCCTAACCTTGTACACATGATGTCAACGTTAAGGGATTTTTATAGATAAGATTTACATTTTCTTTCCTTGTAAATTCAGCTTGCTGTTTCTATAACCATAACTAAAGTAAATTATCAAACCTGCCACCAGCCAAATGAAAAAGCCTTTCCATGTAAAAGAAGAAAGCTGGAACATGAGATAGACACAAAAGATGACTGCCAGGGCAGGAATAACTGGAACCCAAGGAGTTCTAAAACCACGCTTTAATTCTGGCCGTGTTTTTCTGAGAACAGCCACTCCCAGGGAAACAGTCGCAAAGGCAAACAATGTCCCGATACTAGTCAGCTCTGCTAACTTATCCAACGGAACAAATCCTGCAAGGAGAGCGACCAAGATCCCTGTGACCCATGTGCTTGCCAGTGGAACCTGAGATTTTGGATGGACTCTTGATAATCCTTTTGGAAGAAGGCCATCCCTGCTAACGGCAAAAAACAGGCGTGATTGGCCAAACATCATCACGATCAACACTGTCGTTATTCCTACAATCGCTCCAAGGGAGATAAAACCAGCTGCCCAGTCCTGACCAATAAATTGCAGAGCAAAAGCAACAGGATCCTTAACATTCAACATATTGAAGGGTACCATCCCAGTAAGGATTAACGAAACAGCGATATAAAGGATCGTACAAATCACCAAAGCAGAGATAATCCCAATAGGGAGATTTCGCTGAGGGTTTTTCACCTCTTCTGCTGCAGTAGAAACGGCATCAAAACCAAAGTAAGCAAACACCACAACAGCAGCTCCACTTACCACGCCAGAAACCCCAAAAGGCATAAAAGGTTTCCAGTTAGCAGGCTCCACGTACCAAACTCCAATCGCAATGAAGAGTAGTACCACCGCCACCTTAATGACTACCATGATCGCATTAAACCTTGCAGATTCCTTTACTCCTCTTGAAAGCAAGAAAGTAACCAAGAGAACGATCATGATGGCTGGCACGTCGATGACTGTGCCCTTTGCCGGATCAAACGCACTCGTCAAGGCAGTTGGAAGATGGACTCCAAACCCGGATAAAAGACTTTGAAAATAACCAGACCATCCACTTGCAACAGCAGATGAGGCCAGTCCATACTCGAGGACTAAGTCCCATCCTAATATCCAGGCAAATATCTCACCGAAAGCAACATAGCTATATGTGTAAGCACTCCCTGACTGTGGAATCATCGAAGCGAATTCGGAATAACATAATGCAGCAAACACGCAGGCCAATCCTGCAATTATAAAAGAAAGAATCAAGGCAGGCCCGGCGTACTTGGCAGCTGCTACTCCTGTCAGTACGAACACTCCGGTCCCAATTATTGCCCCGACGCCTAACATTGTTAAATCTAAGGCACCCAAAACTCTTTTGAGTGAATCATTCGACATGTCATTTCCAATATGTTTTTTACGAAATAAGTCCATAAACTCCTCCTGATGTAGAAATTTGTCGATTTTTGTTGATAAGACTTTTTTCATTTTACTAGCATATTATTTATTTGTAAAGATTAAAATATTCAGAAATTAAAAACGTTGTGAAATTGGGAACTAATTTGGTTGGGTAACATCAAGAATATTATTCCGTAAATAATAAAATAGCTGCTAATCATTTATTGCGCGATTAGCAGCTTTATTAACATCATAATGAAATTTAAAATAATAAATCGGTGGTCGCAAGCGTTCCTGATTATTCTATACCTGGCATAAACCCTTCCTGTGATACCAAAACCTGTACCTCTCCATCTAATTCATCCTTCAGCATTTTCAAAACCACTTTATGTGCAGCAGGGTTATACCATTTTTCCATTCCCAGTTGCTCATATATTTTATGAATCCCTAATTTCTCTGTCCGCTTGCCTCCGCTTCCATCACCCATCCAAAAATCATCAAGTGTAACCCTGCTGGCTAAATGTTTAAGCTTTTTCGGAAATTCGCGTGTACAAGGTAACAATGGTGAAATGGTTGCCTGTGTTAACACACCAGCATCAGTTATCTCCTTTAATGCATTCATCCGCGCAGGAATGGGAGGTGCTGATGGAGCAAAGGCTTTTCTGATTTCTTCTTTGTCCGTTTCTATCGTTATCGAAATTCTGATTTTGTTGCCGAATTGTTTAAATAGGTCGAGATCCCGCTTGACCAGTGGTGACCTTGTCTGGACGAACAGGAAGTCTGGCTGAACCTCGAGCATGACCTCAAGCAGGCTTCTAGTGAGCATGGTTTTTGACTCGATCGGCTGATACGGATCGGTGGCGGAAGACATAAAAATGGTTACAGGTCCTTTTTTCTTCGATTTGATGAGTTCTTTTCGCAACAATTCTGCTGCATTTGCTTTAATATCAACCCAAGTGCCCCATTCCGCTTCCCGGAAAAGTGAAACTGGAAGCTGTCTCACATAACAATAACTGCAGCCAAAGGCACAGCCGGCATAAGGGTTGAGCGAATGAGAATACTCATTCAGCAGCCCCCGCCCCGGAGTCAGGATGCTTTTGGAGAGAATATCATTGACATTCAGCTTCAAGTTCTTCACCTGCCTTCAATTATTCTCCCTACATTATAGCTTTTGGATAGAAATAAAGAGGCTGCAGCATCCTAACTAACAGCTGGTAATATATGTATTAACAAGCACTCACATGAAGTTCCAACACACTTTAACGCATTACCTCATTGGGGGTCAGACCCCCAGTACTTTAACGCGTTGCATTTGATAAATAATAAAGCTGCTTATCTTACAAGATAAGCAGCTTTACTATTACATGAATGTTTTGGTTTATTTACCTTCATAGAGCAAGCACTATTTTATGTGGATAGCTATTTTAATGATGTATATACCACCAGTCTTTCTGAATGGTTCCCTGTTGTGCGATCGTAGATTCCTGTGCAGGTAATTAGGTTTAAATTGCTTTGATAGGAGTAGTCAAAAATTTCATTTACTGGGGAAAGCTCGGTCGGATAACTTTTGACCCCCTTTACTTTATATGTCAGGCTCTTGCCTCTTTTATCGGAAATGATAACCTCATCGCCTTCTTTTAGTTTTTTTAGGTAAAAGAAAACAGCGGGTCCTTTTTTACTATCAACATGTCCCGCAAGGACAGCATTTCCGCGTTCTCCGGGTTTTGGTCCTCTCTCATACCAGCCAACCGTTTCAAAGGACTCCGGTACACCCATTTGCCCATTGTCCAATAAGCCTACGTTTTCGATTAATGTATCTACATCAATTGAAGGAATTTGAAGACGGTAGGGATCGATGCTCTTGATGCTCTCACTTATCACCTTGCCATTTGATGAAATGCTGTTGGCAGGCTGAGTCCCAGAAACCATTTGAGACGGAACACTTTCTTTCTCTTTTTCCTGCTGGCTCTTATTAAGCTCATCCGTTGCAGAAGCTTTCTTAATTGTATCGCCCCCTGCAGCATTGCAGCCTGCCAAAAAAGCAATCATTATGATAATCGACAACAACGCTTTCAACATCATCACCTCTTTCAAAAACATGGAAGAGAGGGGAGGGCCCCCCTCATCTTTCATTTATTCCTGAGAATTCCTTTTAGCAGCACGAACCGTTACCGCTGACAGAATAATGAGTGAAACCATGGCAATCAGCAGCCATTGCATTGTACTAGAAAGACCGCCAGCCTGCTCACTCGCACCTCCCATTCCTGTTTTCGGCATATCAGTTGGCATTTTTTCCTGAAACTTTTCAGGATGTTGATCCACGATTGCTCCTGATAATCCAGCACCTACCTCAAACATATGGGCATATGCTTCGCGGACGTTTTCATAAGTGGTCGCATAATCCTTTTCTGTGTAGCTGTTGAATGCCTTCAATAATTCATCGATATGCATCTGCAGTCCAGCTTCCAGGTCTGCTGCTTTTAAACGGCCTTCGGTTGCGGCATCAAGAAATTTTGCCTGTTCAACCTTATATTCTTCCAACTCAGCAATGGCTTGTTTCTTTGCTGCTTCGTCTTTGGCTCCCGTCGCTTTTACATAATCCACGAAATATCCGATATGGCTGCCCCAAATTTCTTTAAATTGACCTCCAGCCTCTTCCCCATAGACGGATGCGACTGCTTTTGATAAATCATCTGTGTTTTGGTTTAATGCTGCAGCCGATGCTTCAAAATCTTTCGCACCGCTAATGCCTTTTTGCATCGCCAGAATTGCAAAAGCTGCATGCTCGGATAGAAGATAGTTTAAATCCGCGCGAAGGTCTGCTGCTGGAGTATCTACGCTCGTTTTTTCAAATTTGTCGGCAAACTGATCTGTAATGGCCCATGATAAGCCCTTGCCAGTTCCGAACATATGGTGCATGGAGTGGCGGAGATTTTCATATGTCTTTTCAAAATCACCCGCTTTGTAATTATCAAATGCCCATAGCAATTGCTCGATATGAACCTGTAATCCTTCCTCTAGCTCATCAGCCTTCAGGCGACTTTCTGTTGCTGTGTCCAAAAATGCAGCTTGCTTCACCTTATATTCTTCTAAATCTGCCAATGCCTGGTCTTTTCCAGCCTGGTCGTTTTTCGCAGTTGCGGTCACATAGTTTACAAAGTAGCCAATATGACTGCTCCAGATTTCTTTAAATTGCTTTCCGCCTTCTTCTCCATATACTGACGCAACCGCATTAGATAAGTCTTCAGTGTTTTGGTTGAGAGCGCCAGCAGCTGCTTCAAAGTCCTCTGCACCATCAATCCCTTTTTGCATTGTTATTACCGCTAAATAAGCATGCTCGGACAATAATGCATCAAGTGTTGCTCTTAAATCCGAAGCAGGAGAAGTCACTGTCGGATGATTTTGTGCGTGATTTTCTCCTTCATGGGCACTGACGGTTGCCACCGTTGGAATTAATAAAGAAAAACTTAATGGGATAGCTAATACGGATTTTTTCCAATTCATAATTGAACATCTCCTTTTTAAATGTTTTTTCACTTACCTAACGGAGACAGTTTTTATTTGGATCACTTTTTTTAGAAAAAAAAAACCGGCTGCTTAAAAAAGCAGTCGGATTCCTTCTTATAATTTTGAGCTCAAAACGATTTGTCCCTCCGGAAGTTCATTTCCAGGCTGGGGTTCCAAGGTTATCGCTATCGTATCCCATTTTTTATTTTTGTCTGCCTTTATTTTATAAAAAGCAGCTCCACTCCCGGTAGCGTCTGGCACAAAAGAGCCTGCGGGAACAGGTTTACCGTCTTCTATCAGCCATACCTGATATACTTCGTTTCCTTCTATCGCTTTTAGCTTATCAGCTTGAACAATGACACTCATCTCGTCATTATAGGTGAGAATCGAAGCCTCTCCTGAGCCGAGAAAATTTTCACTTGGCTCCAATTGAACATTGTTTACAGCCTCTGCTAACTCTTTTCCAGGTTTCTCTTCATTCAATTTCATTAATGTGTATCCGTTCCCTAGCAGCGAAAGGAGCAATGTAGCTGCAAGCAATGGAGTCAACCAGGATTTCTTTTGCACTGCTGAAGGCTTGTTCACAGTCAGGTTTGGCCGCTCTGTTTTTGTGAGTTGAATATTTTCCGATTCTGCAGTCTCAAAAACATTTTCTAAAATCCTGTTTTTCATACTGGATGGAGGAGTTTTTGGTTCTGATAGATATGGAAGTTCTCCTGTAATTTCTACTAACTCTTTTAATTCTTCCCGACATTCTGGGCAACGCTCTAAATGTACCTCAAACCGCTCTTTCTCTGCTTCTGTTAAGCTGCGGTTAAAGTAATCGATTAGATGATCACAATTCATTTTCTCCATTTTCAGCCCCTCCTTTCATGCTCAAAAACCAGTGATTTTTTTAAATTCTTCAATGCCAGACGAATTCGGCTTTTTACGGTACCAAGGGGGATATTATAATCTTCGGATATTTTTTGTTGGGTATAACCTTTAAAGTACATCAATTGAATCATGCCTCTTTGTTCGTCCGAAAGCTTAGAAACAGCTTCTTGGACTCTTACTTTTTCTTCCTGCCACTCAGCTTTTTCTTCAACGGATTGATCATCACTTACCATATGATTTATATCATCTATAGGGACGGATGGTTTCACTTTTTTCTTGCGAATAATATCTATTGCCGAATTTCGTGCCATCGTGAACAGCCATGAAGTAAATTTACCTTTACTTTCATCGTATTCACCGGTCCCTCTCCAAATCTTTAAAAAGACCTCCTGCAAAGCTTCCTCTGCTAAATCATAATCCTGGGTCATTTTATAAAGAAATGAAAAGAGGATTTTTTCGTACCGATCATATAATGTTTCAAGCGCTTCTTTATTTTTAGCCTGGATGCTTTCATAAAGAACACTGTCGGGACTATTCCTCATATATGGTCTCCTTTTCGTCAAATTACTACTATTATAACGGATTAAGTTTTATAGGGAAAAAAGGAATCGGCTATGATCTCTTCAATATATAACGATAATAATTAATTTTTGGATTACATTTTGAAGAAAGCTAAGTGTATTTCCCAGAAAAAATGAAACTAATATAATTTTATGTATTGTTTTAGGATGAGTCTTTGACTTTTATCCTGTAGAGTTTATCCAAATCCGAATTATAGCTTGGCTATTTTCAGGTAGGATAAGAGGATTTAGATGCATCTGGCAGGGGAAAAGGTGATAGGCGGCTTCCACCAAATGAAAATGAAAATTAATTAATTAATTGATGGAAGCAGCCCTTTTTTATAAAAGAAAGCCACTAGATTCATTGCATACTGCGGTACTTTTTTCGGAAAACGCTTATGTCTGTAAAACTTGTAAAAAGCTAGTTTCAGGTCATCCCACTGAGAGCATTTTTTTGTCTGCCGAAATCGTGCCACATCAATCAGCCGAACATCGCCTTCTGGAGTAACTATGATATTCCTTAAGTGGATGTCAGAGGGGTTCAGACCTTTTTCTCTTGCCAGCTGCAAGGCGTTGTCTACTTCCTTGATATGTTCACTAGCTATTGGGATCCCCTTTACCAAACAATTAAAGAGTGTCGTTCCCTGAACATAATCCATGACGAGATAATTCTTGCCTGATTCATGCATCGCAGGAAAGAATGGATTGCCCTTGAGTTCTTTATAAATCGCTGCTTCCTCAGCAGCAATTCTCTCAAATGGAGGAAAGAACACCTTCAAGACAAGGTCCGTCCCCCGGATCCTGAATGCAAAAGCACTGCGACCCTCACCAATCAGCTGCAGCCTCTCATCCTTCTCCGCCAGCGCAATCTTCGAACCCTTCAGCATATAAACAACACTACTCGCTAAATCTCCAAAAAAACTCAACGCATTACCTCCTCTCACAGCGTCAGACCCCCACGCTTCACCGCTTTACCTTATCGGGGGTCTGACCCCCGGTGCTTTAACGCATTACCTTACTGGGGGTCTGACCCCCAGTGCTTTAATGTGTTAAATTATTTGTTTTTTACTACTTTGATCATGTCTTCGTCCCAACTTTCGACGCCTTGTTCGAAGGTTAGTTTTGTTTTGAAGTGATAGGAGATTGCCTTGGTTGTGATGGGAACATCTAGGGGCAGCTTGAATGAAAACGGAACTTTATCTGCTTCTTCTGATCCTATCTTTGTTTCAACCTGAATGGCTGTTGTATCAATGACTTCTTCTGCGCCAGTTTTTTCATCTACCATGACGAGGGCGCAGTCAATTTGCTTAAGATGCTGGTCAATCGTTCCGCCTTTAATTAAAAATTGACCATTCACTGATTCACCAGGCTTTAAAACATCCTTCTCTAATATAAGGTCAATTTGTGCCGACCCGACGCCAAGCAAAGACATATACTTTCTTAATAACATCTGTGATCCTCCATATGATTTAATGAACTATTTCTTAGAATTAGCGTATTTCTCATCCAATCGCTTTTCAATCTTTTCCAGTACTTGCTGATCCATTAAAAGCTCTTCTCTGTTCTTTTTGACCAATTCATTAAAACGCAGTTGTTTTTTCTTCATAACTGTCACACTCCAATACTAAATTTATGTTGCTTATTGTGAAAATGCCTTATCTGAAATAAAAAAACCTTCACCCACGACGGTGAAGGTTTTAAAACAAATAAAGACCTTCACCAAAATTGGCAAAGGTCTTGCTAACAACGAATGAATGTTGCCAACAAAGCCGGGAGAAATCTCCGTAATGACGACCCTGTTGTAAAAGCTACTCCCCTTTAGGAGAACTATTTAAATTTATAACTACATCATACATGACATCGGTAAATTCGTCAAATCGAGAGGCTCAAACTGAAGTGTAAAACTCCAGTCCCTTTTATCCTTGATCCTTATTGGCTCAGGCCACTTTACTTTCCGTTCTTCTTATCTTTGCCTTTGCCGGTACCTTCATCACTGCTTTCTTCTCCTTGCCCATCATCATCTTCTTTAGAATTATCGTTTTTCTTATCTTTAGCTTTCTTGGCTTCCTCTTGCTGCTTTTCCTCGTTCTTCTTAGCCTCTTCACGTTTCTTTTCTTCAGCCTTTTTCTCTTCTTCCTTTTTCTTCACTTCTTCAGCTTTTTTAGCTGCTTCCTGCTTTTGTTCTTCTGCTTTCTTGGCAGCTGCCGCTTTTTGCTCTTCTGCCTTCTTAGCTGCTGCAGCTTTCTTTTCATCTGCTTTAACTGTTGCCGGCTGGGCAGCAGTCTTTTTCTCAGTGCTCTTTACTGTTTTTACTCCTGCTGCTTGTACAGTCGTTTGTTCAACGGAAGCTGTTTCGGCAGTTTCACCCTCTGTTCCAGCATCTTCTGGCTGTTCTGATTCAGTTTCAGTGCCTTCTTCAACCGCGGCATCCCCATCCTCAGCTCCAACTTCACCGGACCCTGTTCCTTCTTCCGTCACTACATCTTCGGCTTCTTCCTCGTCAGAGACTTGTTTCTTTCCAGATGCGAGTCCTTTCATCTGCGAAGGATGAACGCCAAGCTGTTTGGCTGCTTGACCAAAGCCAACCTTTTCTTCTGTATAAATAGCAGAGATTTCCTCAACTGTTTTGCCTGATGCTTCTGACAGCCAGAAAATCTGTGCGATTTGGCCGTATCCAAGATTCTGCTCACGAAGCTGAGTCACCATTTCCTGATCAAGGCCCTTGACCACATTCGCAACAACCTTAGCCTCTTCCACAGCTTCTTCCAGCTCTTCCTTTAGATCATCTTCTGCATTCTCAGCAAGGTCATCCTCGACTTCTGCAGTATCTGCCAATTCTTCAGTAAGTTCATCTGCACCTTCAGAATCGGTCTGATCTTCCACAATGACTTCCGTTACTTTTTCCTGTGCTTCCTCAAGTGCTGCTAAATAATCCTCTAATGCTTCTTGAACAAACGCATCTTTCTCTTCTTCAGACATCGCGGCTGCTTCTGCAAGTCTCTCGCTGGCAAAATCAAGCAGCAGCTGAGCTTCTTTCTCATCATCAAAGGTTACTAACAGCTTTAATTCCTCAAACAATTGGTCAAAGGTAAATAAAAACTGGTCTGGTGTTGTCCCCGGGTCAGTTGTTTCAATTACCTCATCTGCCGATACAGCTGTACCAAAGGTAAGTACCCCTGTTAAAACCGCTGTTGTTAAAAGTCTCTTCATCTTTTTTCCTCCATTTTAAAAGTTTGAATTAAAATCGATGAAAAATAAAAAAGTGCTGCCCGAAGAACAGCACACACGCAACTGCTATGTGAATCTTCGGCAACTGGCTGGCATTGTCTGTCTGACATTAGCCCCTGTAGCTTTGCGTCCCCAGGTTTCCCTGGGTTTGCCTTTATCGGATATTAATTCTACTATTATCTTACTTTTTCGACAGAAAAAAAGAAATAGAAACTTTACATAATTCCCAGAATTTCTACTTCGCTTCTACCCCGAATTTCCCTTCCTGGTAATCTCGGTAAGCCTGGCGGATTTCGTCCATTGAATTCATTACAAAAGGTCCGTAAGCAACGACCTCTTCCTTAATGGGTTTCCCTGAATAAACTAATAGTTTTGAGCGTTTATTTGCCTTCAGCCGCAGTTCACTTAACCCACTACCTCCATCGTTGAAGGTTAATGTCGCCGCTGTTGATTTTTCCAGGCTGGTTTCTCCGGTACCTGCCATAAGGTCACCAGAAAGAATATAAAGAAATGCATTGTGCCCCTCTGGAAGCTCGTAGGAAAATTCTGTTCCTTCAGACAAGCTTATTTCAGCAAGCGCAAAAGGCACTAATGGTTCAAGCGGTCCTTTTACCCCAGCGGTTTCGCCTGAGTATACCTTAACTGATCCGCCTTTAATCTGGACGATTGGTACGGTTTCAGAATACACATTCTGATAAGAGGTTTTAGTACTCTTTAGCTCTTTAGGAAGGTTCAGCCATAGCTGCAGTGTATGAGCAATGTCGTCATCAACTGCCTCTTCTGCATGTCTCGCTCCAGACCCGGCATTCATATATTGAATATCTCCACCCTCAAGAATACTGTGCCCGCCGTGATTATCGATATGTTCAAGCCTGCCATCTATCACATATGTTATCGTTTGAAAACCACGGTGTGGATGATCGGAAAATGTCCCGCGCTTGAACCAGTCCTCTGCCATCAGGATAAATGGATCCAATTCCCGCCATCTCTGTGGATTTAAAACAAGTCCCATTTGGACATGCGGAAAATCCTTTTCTTCATATCGTACTGTCCAATGATCTTTAATATCTCTTTGGAACATAATTTCCCCCTCCATTGTTGGCCCTATCCTATTCTATTTAGTAATCATCATGAGATAGCGAGCTATTAACTCTGTCATAATATTATAATACAAATTGCTTACTTTTAGTAAGTTAAAGCATGATTGGTTGGTTGTTTTAAAGTTTATTGAATGATTAATAAGCAAGGGTACAATTCTATATTCCATATCTCTGCTTTCCATTTTCGTTCTTCTAAAATCTTTGTAATTTCAACGAATCAATGTTTGGATAAATTGACTAACAATATGGTGCAGGATGGAGTCGACAATTCAAGTAAGTTTGTCTCCTCAAAAAAACGGGTAGTTACTCTTTAAGCAACAATCTAATAAAAAGGAGCTGTTATTCATGATACTAAAAAAGAAACTATTAGCAAGCGGGTTGGCACTAAGTGTGATTTTAGGCGGCCTTACAGCATGTGGGGATGGCGTTGACCAGGATAATGGCCCAAGTGATGGCGAACAGCAAGATGAAATGGATGATGAAAACGAAAATTAATTGTTTTAAAAATAAAAAATAAGAAGGGAGCGAAAATCACCATTTTCGCTCCCTTCTTATTTTATTTAGGAACCACGCTGACAAGCTCCCTGGTTTAGGGAGTTTTTTTATGATTATGATATCTTTTAAGCTTACATTATATTATAATTTTAGAAATATTTTGAAAAGGCGTGATTGTAGTGGAGGACTGTTTTGTTAGCAGCAAGTATGCTGGCGAGACTCAAATTTCTGGTTCGATTATAAATGAGGGTGTCAGCCATACTGTGCATGGTGTTTGGCATATCATGAGCCAAAAGGCGGTCTTAAATTAATATGAATAAAGTTTATGATTTTAGCTGGGTCGGAAGCCAGAAGACTTTTGTCGATACCATAAGCGTTGACCAATTTGGCCGAGTTGTTGTTGGCCGCTACGGAGGGAATTCCTCTGCTGGTCAATATAAGAATGAGGACGGCTGCTTATTATTGATTGATGAAAGACAAGATTGGGAGTTTGTCATACTTTTGGATGCCCATAATTCCGCCGAAAGCGCAGAATTGATTGTCCAAACCTTTGAACGACGAAAAAATGAGATAAATGAATGTCTAACTCTTCAGCCAGACCAAGCATTCATAAGCCTGGAAAAAATGGTGCTAAACCTATTTCGAAGCACAGAATTTATGGATGAGTGCAGTAAAGTTAAAGGGGAAACTGCCTGTTTAATCGCAGCAAGGAAAGGCAGGTACTGCTGGTGGTTCTCGGTTGGCGACTGTATTTTATATTTACATCACCCCGAGTTAACCGCCTTCGGTCAGCATCAATTAAATCAAAGGCAATTCTATGAGTGGATTGGACAGGTGAACACTTTTGAGATGCCAGTCCCCTGCTACAGCACCGGCAGAAAGGAACTGCGGCAGGGCATTAATCATCTCTTGCTGACAACCGATGGTTTAATAGAATGCCCTGGGGAACGATTCTCCAATCCACAGGACATTTTCCGGGTTTTCTCGAAATCTTCTAATGGAGAAAGCGTTGAGACTTTATTAAAAGGAATTCAGGAAAACAATGTTCGTGACAGTACGACAATTGTGTCCTGGATGGTGGATGTAACCGAGAAAGCTACATTGGCCAGCAATCAGTAAAATCTCATAGATACAGAGGTTCATTCGGATAAAAACGTTTCAAGAAAAAATAAAACGACCATTTCCCATAAGCATTTGGGAAATGGCCGCACCTTTGATTGATCTTTGGGTCTGCTTTTACAGGGTTATGGGTACTCTGTTTCTGTTTTAACAAAGGTACCTCATTTTACTTTCGTTAAAATAGCAACAAAGATTACAAAAAGAGTTAAAAACTTAGAAAGTCAAAGTAACATCTGCATCTGTTGCAAACTCTAGGAATGTTACAGCTCCGCCTACTTCAAGTCCATCAACAAAAGCTTCTTTTTCAAGTCCCATTACATCCATTGTCATTTGGCAGCCAATGAATTTAACGCCCATTTCCACGGCCATTTCAACCAATTCTGGAATAGCAGGAACGTTGGCCTTTGCAAAACCTTCTGCAAAGTGTTCTTTGCCTTCTGGCATAGGAAGCTGCTTGTATGCTTCCTTATGGATTAAATTCAAGCCTTCAAATGTAAAAAATACAGCTACTTCCTGATCAGTGGCAGCCGCTGCTGTTGCGATATTAAATACTTTATAAGCCTCAAATAAGCCACCATTACTTGCGATAATTGCTACTTTTTTACTCATTGTTATTCCTCCTTATATTTAAAAACCATTCCTGATATTATTCAGGGATAAATTTAATTTGACGATTTAATTATACCGTTACCCCTATTGGTATAATAATAACCTAAAAATGAAGCAGGGTCAATCCTGTTTTTGTGTCTGGTTCGCAGGTTTGCTTAAATTCACGCTAAACTATGCGGCAGAAGAGACAAGAGTTTTTAAAAGAAATTTTTCTAGCAGATCAAAATCTGTGATCAAGTGTTGCTCCTATGCTCGTCACAAGTTTTTTTCATAATAAAATTAATAAACTCGATTCCTCCTACCCTCTTGTTTTGCATTTTTACCTCAACGTATCCTTTGGAAAGAAAAAAGTCCAAAGCTGTAATGCTGGCTTCTGTGGTCAGCTCCTCATATCCCTTCAAGCATGCAACTGATTCCAGTTTTCTTAAAATCGCTGAACCAATGCCTCTCGCTTGATAGTTTTTATGTGTGTATAAGAGATCAATTTCCCTCTGGGAGTTAAGGTTTCCGAAACCTGCCACTACCCAATCCACCTCAGCTGTCACTGCAAAACTGTTTCTTAGTCTGCTGTCTAAACTTTCTATACTGGAAAAGCTATTAGCCCAGATTTCACATTGCTCTTGTGTATAATCTCCATGGTTAACACTTAGGATGGTTTCTCTGAACAATTTCAGAATGGCCGGGGCATCTGCTGTTGCATAGGATCTAATTTCCATTTGTAAAATCTCCTTATTTTTATTATTTCCGCACACGAAAATGGTATTGTGATAAGGTCTTTTATCCTATATAATTTAAAATTGGCTTTCATAACAAACGTGGTTCGTAACCATCCCACGTTAAAAAACTAGGAGAGATGAAGAATGAATACGAGAACGATTGTCCGGAACGGACTCCTAGCTGCATTATATATTGCGGTTTCTGCTATTATTCAGCCATTTGGCTTCACGAACGTTCAATTCCGAGTATCGGAAATGTTCAACCACCTGATTGTTTTCAATAAGAAATATTTTTATGGAATCGTATTAGGCGTATTTTTAACGAACCTGCTCTTTTCTCCGATGGTCGCTTATGACCTTGTTTTCGGAGTTGGCCAGTCTGTGATTTCATTGCTCGTCACAATTTTCACAGCAAAATATATTAAGAGCATTATCGCACGGATGGCCGTGAACACTTTGGTTTTCACCTTCACGATGTTCCTGATCGCCATTGAATTGAACCTGGCATTCCAATTGCCGTTCTGGTTCACTTGGCTGACAACAGCTGCCGGCGAATTAACGGTGATGGCAGTCGGCATCCCCGTTATGCTCGCCATCCACAAGCGCGTGAATCTGGAAAAATTGGTTTAAGTATAGTGAAAACGCATGGATTCCATTATCCATGCGTTTTTTTTTGCATTTCATGCCTGAAAGGATATGTTCTCCCGAAGGTTTTTTTCATTTATTAGATTTAGAAGAAACTCCCGATCCTCAGGAAAACCAAAATCCGCTTCGCTCATCCCAGTTACTTCTTTCCACGCTATCTCATGGATCAGCCCGTCCGGATCCTGAATCCGCGGTTCGCCACCTGTTATCATCACTTCAAAAAACTGGAGCTTAATATCAACCCCAAATGAGTTACCTGTTTTTATGTATAAAGGCCTGATGATTTCGACTTCATATCCCGTTTCCTCAAATACTTCCCTGATGCAGCATTCTTCAGAAGTTTCATTCAGGTCTATCCCACCTGCCGGAATAGCCCAAAGCTTTTCTTCCTCTTCTTTTCCCTGCCGAACCATCAGCACTTCCTCATGTTCATTTATACAGACTCCAGCAGCACCTACCCAAAGATCCACCCTGTACCCCCTATATTGTGAGCCTTTTTTATGGCTGTCTTTAATAAAAATTTTATTTTACAAACGCTAAAATCCCCAGCGCAATGATCAGCAAACCAGCAATCTTATTGACCAGACCTAAATGCGGAGTGATCTTATTTTTAAAAATGCTGACAATGAGGCTAAGACTTACCCACCATATGGCCGCACCAAAAAATACGCCGCCAATCAGCGTTACAGCAGTCAAACCTGTATCTGAACTCTGATCAAATCCCAGCCCCGCAAACATCGCGGTGAAATTTAGAATAGTGACCGGATTTGTAATCATCAATAAGAATGTAGATAGATACATACCTACCAGGCTTTTACCCTGCAGATTCGCTGCGGTACTGGCAGGCTTTTTAAAAAATGTTTTTACCCCCAGGTAAAATAAAAACGCAGATCCAATCAGCCTCAAAAGAGCCTGTTGCTCGATCAAAAATGCTGATACCACCGAAAAACCGAATGCGGCGATACTCGCATAAATAATATTCGCCGTCACAGCTCCAAATCCTGTCAAGATACCTGCTGTTTTCCCTCTAGAGAGGACTCTTTGAATACAAAGCAACCCGATCGGCCCAACCGGAGCTGATACTGAAAAACCAAGGATGATACTTTTTAGCAATAACATTCTTAATAAATCCTTTCGAGAGAGGCATTGCCACAAGCCGTGGTGAGTTACTTAACTCCTTTTTACCTCATGCATTTACTTATCCACATTCCTATACAGCTTACCCATATTTGCTTTGGTACAAATAGGATGTGTATAACCCATCGGTATTTCTATTGATTCCTATTGATTTTGATCATGAATGGAATGATATATAGTTTTCAAAAAAACCTTGCCCGTGTCTGTTCTAGCTTTTCCTTGAATTCAACGAGAAACTTCTTTCGTTCATCGTAATCCTGAATGTCGCTGTCTTCCCACAATTCAAGATCCGCCCCTTTATCAATCAGCTCGATTGTTTTCTTTTTAATCCCAACCGTCAATGATCTATGCCTCATTTGAAGGGCCGCAAGTGAAATATATAGAATCGATTCATCAGGCTGACGCTCCAAGTCATCATCATAATCTTCCAACTCCTCGAGCCACGATTTCAAGATGATTTTCGCCGCTTTACGTGGACTCATCCCTTCATCAAGAAGGTCGTTCCATTCATCCTGGATATCACATGCCAAATCATCTTCCCACAGCCCTGTTCCCCATGCTCCCATCGGGTCCACTCCCTATACGTTTTGTTATAGCTGCACTTGCTTCTCCATTATTTTACTCCATAAGGAATTGTGAGTCCTTGTTAATTTTTATAAAAATACAACGCAATTTAGAAGCTTCTATCTCCAGATGATTACTGAACAATTTGTTTATATTTTTCCTTTTATAAAATGCTGCATCCTCTACAGAAAAGAACGCTAATAAACGGGCTCCTCCCAACATATAATTTATTTTTCCCTCATACCTTATTGTAGGACTTTTTCCCAGGGGAGGTTCATTATGTTCATTCATGTTGTCCAAAGAGGAGAGTCATTATGGCAGATTGCGAGCCGTTATCAAGTGACCATCACGCAAATTACAGATATCAACGGATTGGAAAACCCAAATCAACTGGTCGTTGGCCAGGCCTTGATCATTCCATCCTATGATGTATACCATACGGTCAGATCGGGAGAAGCGCTTTGGTCGATCGCACAACGTTACGGCACGACGGCTGACGCGATCGTCAGGGCGAATGGGATCACTAATCCAGCACTGATTTATCCAGGTACCGTGCTGCGGATTCCTGCAATCCGGCATACTGTTCAATCCGGGGAGGCGCTCTGGCAGATTAGCAAGCGTTATGGTGTTACGGTTCAATCGATCATCAGGGCCAATCAAATTCAGAATCCAAACGTACTGTATCCAGGAACCATCCTCACCATCCCCAGGCCGAAGCCAACGATCGAATCGAACGCCTTCACCTACCATTCCGATGAAAAAGCGGTGGAATATGTCGGTGAAGTGGCCGACCTGTTGACCTACATTGCGCCTTTTGCCTATGTCATTCAGCCGGACGGTTCGCTCGTCCTGTATATGAAGGATGACACCGATGCCATCCAGACAGGACTTGCAAAAGGAGCTTTGCCAATGATGTCGATCACCAATTTTACCGCCACCGAAACCGGACATAATATCGCACATGAAGTACTCGCAAGTGAAGAGCACCGTGGAAAGCTTCTGGACAATATTCTTTCCGTCATGCGTGAAAAAGGCTATCGCGGCTTGAATATTGATTTCGAAAATGTATTGGCTGCTGACCGCGAGCTTTACAATTCATTCCTTCAGGCGGCCGTAAATGCCCTGCATAAGGAAGGATTTTTTGTGTCGACGTCTCTGGCGCCGAAAATCAGCGCTGACCAGAAGGGACTGTTATATGAAGCTCATGATTATCAAGCCCATGGCAGGATTGCAGACTTCGTCGTACTGATGACGTATGAATGGGGCTACCGCTTCGGACCGCCGCGTGCCGTTTCACCATTGAACGAAATCCGCCGTGTGCTTGACTACGCTGTTACTGTCATCCCTAGGAACAAAATCCTGATGGGCTTCCAGCTGTACGCCCGCGACTGGGTCATCCCTCACGTCGAGGGCCAGGAAGCTGAAACATACAGCCCTCAGGAAGCTGTCAGCCGAGCGATCAAATACGGCGCATCGATTCAATATGATTCAGCTGCTGCATCGCCTTTCTTCCGTTATAATGATGAACAAGGCCGAGGACACGAAGTCTGGTTCGAGGACGCCCGAAGTGCCCAAGCAAAATTTGATACTATCAAACAATACAACCTTCGAGGAGTCAGCTACTGGGTTTTGGGCTACCCATTCCCGCAGAACTGGACTTTGCTTGAGGACAATTTTAATATAAAAAAATTAACGTAAAATAGTGCCTGGCGGCTTTGCCAGGCACTATTTCTTATGGGATGACCTAAACTGTTTTTACCAAGTCTACGCTCTTAAAACAGTTTCTGCCAGCACCCTCGCTCCAATGTTAAGCGCGGAATGATCAAAGCCCATTTTTGGATGGTGGAGGCCTGGGGCAAGATTTGCTCCTACTCCAATCATGGTTGCTTTCAGTTCCGGCTGCTTCACCGTATAATAATGAAAATCATCGCTGCCTGATGTAACGACAGGAGCTGCTAGAGCGTCCTTACCTATGGATTCAATTATTCCCTCAGCAGCAATCGCTTCTGCTTCAGAAGACACTTCTGCACCAGGAGCTAAATCAAGCCAGTTCCATGTAATTTCGACTCCGTAAAGCTTTTGCAGTCCTGCCAGTTTTTCTTCGATTGATTCTTGCAGCTGCTGCAATACATGATTTTTCTGGGCTCTCAAGTCAATCGCAAACTCAGCATTGCCTGGTATGATATTTAAATTATCGCCGCCTGCGATGATTTTCGTAAGTTTAGCAGAATGAGGCTCAAATGGTGAAACATAGATCGATTTCAACATTTGCTGCAGGGCAACGATCACGTCGATTGCATTCTTTCCTTGGTGCGGCCTCGCCCCATGGGCATCAACTCCGATAATTTTGCCTTCAAGGAAGGTGCCTGCGCCATGGTGGATGGACGGAGCAACCTTGCCTAATGGGAGTTCTTCCACAGGACGAAGATGGACGCCGAACAAATGGGTGACATCCTGAATGGCACCGCGCTCGATCATCGAAATAGCTCCATTGCCCTTTTCTTCTGCTGGCTGGAAAATAAACCGGATTCTCTTAGATGGCTTTTTTTCCATTATATAGAGCATTGCTCCGAGCACCATCGACATATTAGCGTCATGTCCGCAGGAATGGTTTGCCTTCCATACACCATCTACTTCCTGCCACAAAGCATCAATATCTGCTCTGACAGCAATGACTTCCTCACCTGTTCCAACCTCGGCCACCAATCCTGTCACATCGTCGAACTTTTTATATGGGACACCTAACTCCTCAAGGATTCCAGCTATTTTCTTCGTTGTTTTATATTCCTTCCAGCTTACCTCTGGATATGTATGAAAGTGGTCGAACCACTCTAGTATACGAGCTTCAATTGAACTTTGATCCAAGTTGTCCACTCCTGTCTGATTTTAAAACCTATTATAATCCCAAACTGTTTTTATTCCTATGAATTTTAGAAGTACTTTTATTTATCAATGGTCCATCCTTTGAAGCGGCCATCTACTAAAATAGGAACTGCTTCTGTTACATCCAGTCTTGCGCAATGAAGGACATCGGCTTCATATCCACGTTCGCGCAACTCACGTCCGCTGCCGCAATCCCAGATAAGCTGTGATAAATTTTCCTTCGTCCCGTTCAAGGCAGCAATACATACTTGAGCTTCTGGTGATTTTTCACCTTCCAATTTGGAGAGAATGGCTCCTGCACCGAGGTAATCCTCGATGGAAGGCCGCAGCCTGTCTTCATTTTCCCTTACATCATTCCACATTTCCCCGCTTGGTACGACCGTGATTGCCGCTCCTGATACTTGTTTTATTTTGTTAGCTGCCGACGCGACTGCTGAGGCATTGAGCAATGAGCCGATTAGCAGAGCCGGAACCTTTGATGAGATCCAGGTACAATAGGCTCCATTAAGCGACGATAATACATAACTGTTATTTCGATGGCCATTGTTGAAGGTTACTGGAGACAAAGTAGGCTTTCCAGCCCGTGCTGCTTCCGCCCTGCCTAAAATATATTCAGCACCAACGCTTTCGGCGTAACTTTTACCATCAAGGTCTGGGGGATAAGGATAGATTACTGCTCCGGCATTCAGAGCTGAAACAACCGTTGAGGAAAAACTAAGGACATCTACAACAATGACAATGTCCCCACGTTCTGCAGCTTCACGCGCCCCTCGCCTTCCCCACTCCACCCGGCACTCAAAAGGAGATTGGTCAAACATAAGATCACCTCAAATTTCATTATGAAAGATTATATATTCTCGTTTTAGATGCCTATTCCTCCTCAGCCTTAAGTCTTATACGAAAATCTGTCTCTGGCTCATTATGAATCTTCCTTTCTAGGGATAAAATGGAAACATCTTAAAGGAATGCTAAATAATTACTATTTAAAACCGGGACTCATTACTAGCGTCTGTATACGTATGATTTGTCTTCGGGTGCATAAAATAGAAATTTTTTACATTCCTATTTTACGATAATATCAGGAGGATTATATGGGATTATTAAAATTTATTGTGCAAAGAAAAATCTTGATCAGCTTAATGGTTGTATTAGTTTTATTGATTGGCAGCTTCGCAGTAATCAAACTCGATAAGGAATTGCTTCCTTCCATGGAAATGGACGGTGCTTATGTTGAAATTAACGCCGGGGAAATGCCTGCAATTGAAGTTGAACGCACCATAACCACCCCTCTCGAAAAACAGATCCTTGGTCTTGAGGGTGTTGAAGATATCGAGACGACCAGCAGCATCGGCCGCAGCTCCTTCCAGCTGACATTTGAGCGGGGACGCGGTGAAGACTTATTCAAGGAAGTAGAATCAATCGTCAATTCCTCTACTGCTGAGCTTTCTGGAGTGAAGGATGTTGCAGCAGGTCAATATGGCACAAGTCAGAGCTATGAATTTTTCATGGATGTTTCTGGTACCGATATGGAGAAAATGACCGCTTTTGCTAAGGACGTACTTGAACCCAGGTTAGAAGACTTACCTGAAGTTCGCGATGTTTCAATAAGCGGGATTGTTGAACATGAAGTTTCGATTGAACTGAATCGCGATGAGATTGTGAAAAAGGGGCTGGATGTCCAGCAAGTAATCGGCATCATCCAGCAGGTGAATACGGAAGCAACAATTGGTCAGCTTAGTGATGATAATCATTCACCCTCTGTAAGATGGAATACAAAGCTTGCATCGGTTGAAGATGTAAAAGAACTAAAAATCCCGACGTCTGCAGGTTTTGTTAAGTTAGCTGATCTTGCAAAGGTCTCAATTAAACCGGTTGAAAGCTCGTCTTCTGTCTGGAAAAATGGATCGAAGGATTTTGTCTTCGTTCAGGTTGGCCGTGTATCGGATGCCACTCAGATTGAAATGGCCGAAGCAGTCCGTGCGGAAATTAAAAAAATCCGTGAAGATGATCTGGTTAAAGGCTTTGAATTGAATGAAATGGTGGCGCAAGCTGATTATGTCAAGGAATCGATTGACGGTGTCACAAGCAATATCCTGATCGGGGGAGCGATTGCGGTTGTCGTCCTTCTGCTGTTTTTGAAAAATATCCGCGCTACATTGATTGTGGGCTTGTCGATTCCTACATCTGTATTGCTTACTTTTGCAGCGATGTGGATGTTTGGCTACAGCTTCAACATGTTAACTTTGATTGGCCTTGGACTTGGAATCGGGATGATGGTCGACTCATCGATTGTTATTCTTGAATCCATTTACCGAAAAAAAGAAAGTGGATTATCAAATTTTGATGCTGTGATCGAAGGAACAAAAGAAGTTTCTGCAGCAGTGATTGCATCCATGCTGACAACGATTGTTGTGTTCCTGCCAATCGGCTTGCTAGGCGGTGAAATGGGACAGTTCATGATCATGCTGTCAGCAGTCGTTGCTATTACATTAATTAGCTCAGTAATCGTCGCTTTCACCCTGATTCCTTCATTATCAGAGAAATTCTTAAAGCTGAAGAAGCAGGAAAAAGCCAAAAAGGATGGTCCATTGCTTCGTGCATACAGCCGTGCAGTCTCTTGGACAATAAAGAAAAAGCGTTACAGCTTTGCGGTCATCGGGTTATTTTTCCTCATGTTCGCAGGCTCGCTGCTGCTCGTGACAAAGATTCCAATGACCATCATGCCGGATATGATGAACCGCTATGCTGAGATCATGGTCAATCTGGAGAACGGTTTAACAGTTGAAGACAAAGAAGAAATCGTCAAGGAGATCAACAGGTCGCTGGAGGCTGTCACAGACGTTGAAACCAATTATGTCATGGATAATGGAAGCATGATGTACACAATTATTAACATGACAAAAGGCGACGATATTACGAAGGACCAAAAAGAGGTGAATGAAGAAATCTTTAAAGCCTTACGGAGTCTTGAGGGAAAACTGCCTATTAAGAACGTCCAGTCTGCAATGTCCTCTGGCGGAGGGTACCCAGTGCAGGTGAACATCACTGGTGAGGATTTTAAAGAACTGCAATCCATTTCTGATGGATTCATAAAAGAGCTTAAAGAAATTGATGGGATTGTTGGAGTCGAAAATTCAATTGAACGCACTTCTGTTGAACAGGTCGTACAATTGAATGAAGCCGAAATGGAGAAGGCTGGTTTATCTCAGCTGCAAATCAAGCAATATATTGAGCAGGCCTTTTTACAAATGCCGTTAGGAGAAATGAAGATTGATGAGGAAAATGTTCCGTTAACAGTGAAGTGGGACGAAAAGACAGCCACTAATTCGGCTCTTTTGAATATGAAGGTGCCTACTTCAACTGGAGAACAAAAATTATCGTCGTTCATAACCCTGAAGAGTGAAGAGAACCCAAATCAAATCACGCATAGAGATGGCGAACGCTATGTCTCGATTTCAGCTGATATTGAAGGAAAGGATCTCGGAGCGATCAACCGCGAAGTCCAGAAGCTGATGGACCGATACGATGTTCCGGCAGGCTATAGCATTTCTCCAGCAGGGGACCTTGAGGCTCAGCAGGAATTGGTGCAGGATATGATCTTGATACTGGCTATATCCATCTTCCTCGTATACTTTGTCATGGCTGTCCAGTTTAATCACTTCGGTCACCCGCTGATTGTTATGTCTGTCATCCCAATGACAATCGTTGGAGTTATTCTTGGCTTGTTCCTGACGCAGCGTGAACTAAGCGTGATGTCAGGCATGGGCATCATCATGCTGATCGGAATCGTCCTGAACAATGCAATCTTGCTGATTGACCGCACGAACCAGCTTAGAAATGAAGGCTATAGTGTACAGGAAGCACTTGTTGAAGCAGGTAAAAACCGCATCCGTCCCATCCTGATGACCACATTGACAACAGTAGGCGGCATGCTTCCATTAGCATTGGCTGCAGGTGGATCAGGCAATTACCAGGCACCAATGGCCACAGCCATCATCGCCGGCTTGAGCTTTGCAACCCTGATTACCCTTCTGCTCATCCCAGCCGTCTACCGCATCTTCACAAAAAGCAGCGTCAAACGCAGCTGGCTGAGCAGAAAAGCCAAAAAAAGCAAGAGTACCGCAACACCAATACCAGAAGCACTAAGCTAAATAGATAAAGCACTCACACCAATTAACGCATCACTGTACTGGGGGTCAGACCCCCAGTACGGTGATGCGTTGATGCGCCGGGGGTCAGACCCCCGGCGCGGTGGTGTGGTGAAGCATATAGGAGCCAGGCCTAATGGGCCTGGCTCCTTCTCACTTTATTACATTTATGTTTATTGGATGGTTCCGCCTGCCTGGGTGTAGCGGGCGTTGAATTCTTGGACGAATTGGTTGGTGATGGCTGCGTCATGGATGATGAGCATGTTTTCGTCGTTGACGTTGTTGCCGTTGTTGCTCCAGTTTGTTGAGCCAACGATTGTTGTTGGATCACTGTTTGTATCAGCGTCAATCAGCATAGTCTTGCTGTGCAGCTTTCGTACCTCCGCATCGGCGTAAACTGGTGCGGGATTTTTCCAGCGAGTGTTAGGATTGTTAACACTCGTTTGTGATGCCGTTCTTCCTGTCATATCGACACTTGCAGACCACCATTGATTATAGAAATCTGTATCAAACAGCCCCTTAACATCGAAGCCAGTCAATGTTCCTTCCAGGTCGTTGTAAGACCCTTCCCACTTATTCTTCAATTCATCGGCAATCTTCTGATCACTCCAGGCGAAAATGGAGAAGTAAGTATTGAATTGCGCTTCGTTCCGAATCACATCTGCCATTTTACCGATTGCGTTATCTCCTGCGGAGAAATAGATTTCAACCTTTTTGCCATTAATATCAATCACATGTGTTGTGTTATCCGTTTTCCGGCTGCTGAAGTTTGATACTACTGGATCAGGGTTCAGCGCGCTTGTTCCCCACATCTCATTGAATTCCGTTTCATAAATACCGGCTAACTGCGGCCAGTTAATTTCCACAACCTGATTTTGGTTGCCATCGAGTATGCCCTGCTGCATATTTTCATCAGTGCCGTATAACCCGGTCACGGTAAAATTCCATGTACCCGTGAATACCCATCGGTCATCAATAATCGCAAATTTATTATGCATCTGGTTTCCAGGTCCAAAATAGCTTCCTGCTGCTTTTGATTCAGCATTTACGAATAAGCGGCCAGTTTCAGCAGTCGTTCCAACTGTTACCGTAACTTGTGCAATATCATCGGCACTTGCCGGAAGTCCCAGGCTCGTTCTTTTTACGCTATCTTCAACCGCAAACATTGGTGAATCGGAGAAAACTACGATATCATCAGCTGTTCCGATTTTCATATCCTGTCCACGGACCATCTTTTCCAGATGAAGGCGCATCGTCTCAAAACGCTCTGCATAATGGGGGTCCGCTGCATCCTTTGAATCGGCGATGACGCGTACATCCACACCCTGGGCTGCTTTCTGGATCAATGTATCCACCACACGCGGCAGATTGATTTCATATGTTGCAAAATCGATGCTTTTTGTTGCTGAGCTAAGTCGCTTAATTAAAATATCTTCAAAATTCACATTGTAGTTCGCTTCATTTCCAGCTGAAGCATATTGAGGAAAAGCACATTTGTTAAAATAAACATTCATTGCGCCTTCAGCTTCGGATACTTGGTTAATATGCTGTGTACGATCATTACAAACATTATTCGTTGGAGGAGTCGTTGTACCGCCGCCGGGATCTTCCACCGAGCCGCTGCCATCCGTTCCAGTTGAGTTGAACGCCTTAGGAGTACCAAGTCCATCAGCATAGCTTGCATTGGCCGTTGCCCAGTTTGTCGAGGACATTCCTGCCACATTAGGATCGATGCGTTCCATTGTGGCTTTTGCCGTGTTGTCGCCTGCATACCAGGTATCGACTTCATCAACCACCGCCCCACTTGGATCGATCAGCTTAAGATCCTCGGCATCGTTTCCCAGAGAACCGCTGTATATCAGGTCAGCCGGAATATTGGAAACAGATTGATCATCCGTTTTTTCGAGTAAAAAATAGCCATTAGCCGGAATCGTGCCACTGAGCGTAATAGCCGGAGCGCCATCCGCTGCATTCAGCTGCCAGCCATCTAGATTAACATCGGTGCCCGAATTATTGTAAAGCTCAATCCATTCATCGCTGTAGCTTTTGCTTGTTCCCATCCAGGCTATTTCACTGATTACCACATTCGTGGTTTCAGCTGCATTCACCTTTGGTGCACTTGCCATGAAAGACGGGTTAAGAGTTGAGAACAATAAGATAAAGGCTGGTATAACAGAAATCAATTTCTTCAACTTTGACTACCTCCTCAAATATAAATCCAAGATAATCATAAGGTAAAAAAGTTGTCGAAATATGATGAAAATGTAAATTTTGCGAAAAATGATTCTATTGAAGCGGTTTATATTCAAAAGAAATTCCCCAACCGAAACTAATTACCTAGCAAGCTGGAAGACGATCTCCAAAAAGGATACTGGATCGATAGCAATAGGCATTGAAAAACGATTCCACTGTAAACGGAATCGTTCCATCTTTACATTTATTTTACTTTTGCTAATTCATCTTTTATCACTTTCTGCAGTTCTGGTGTTCCTTTTGTTCCATCACTAAAGAAATTCTTATCAGACCAATACGTCACCCTGAACACAATCCCGTTCTCTAGCTCCACTCCAATAAAAACCCTTTCGCTTTCTGATGTTTTTTCATTGGCGAACTTCTGTCGATCATATACCTCTGCTGCCTGCCATTCTTTAAGAAAGCTGTTTATCGCTTCCTTTGAAAAAGTATGAATGATTGTATCATCCTCTGTACTCCGGAAGATGATATTCTTGACCTTGTCCTGGACGGGATAAAGGTCACTTCCATTTTTAGCTTCTTTCCTTTCATCTACGACAAAAACCCTGCCTCCAGCAGTAACCATTAGTGAAGATGGATAGCCTTTTACTTCATAAATCTCCGTTCCTTTTGGTAAAAAAGCAGCATCCCCATTTCTCGTTTTATGACCACTGCAGGCATTATCTGCCATTTGATAGGAAACCTTTCCGATTTCCTTCCCCTTCGCTGGGGTAAACCCTTCTGGTTCCTCAACAAAATCATGCTGGTATAATATATCATTTATTTTGAGTACATCCCTCCAACTGATTGCTGCATCAGGACATCCATCAGAAAACGGCGTGCATGCAGCCATTGTGAAAATAGCTATGAGGGGTAAAGCTATTCGACTCAGTCTCTGCATTCAAAGACCACCTCCACGACTACTATATTCCATATAAATGGGAGATATCCTCTATGAATTTCAAGTTATTAGTGTTTAAAAGCAGACGGATCTTGCATTAAAGATGGTTATTGATACCCCAAAAACAAGTTCCGGCTTTTTCGGGCTCAAATAATTGCATTAACAACTTAAAAAGGGATGGCTGTCCAACCTTAGGACAGCCATCTCTCCATACCTATTTGCTCTTTTTTTCAATTGCCATGCTCCACATTGTCAAAAGAACAGCTCCCAATACCATTGCACCGCCAATCCATGGTGTATGGATCAACCCTATCGTATCGACAACGATTCCTCCAACAAATGCACCGATCGCAATACCGAGGTTAAAGGCAGCGATATTTAAAGCTGACGCTACATTGACGGCTGCAGTCACATATCGTTCAGCCAATTTTACGACCAGCACCTGCAATCCCGGTACGTTCATGAACGCGAACATCCCCAGCAAGAAAATCGTCACGACTCCAACAATTTTAAATGGAGCAGTGAAAGTAAGAACAATAAGGATAATGGCCTGGACGATAAACATCCACAATAACGCTTTTAACGGATTTTTATCCGCTGCTTTGCCGCCGATTGAATTTCCGATGGCAACGGCAATTCCGTATACTAATAAGATGATGCTCACCACTTTTGGTGAGAAGCCAGTGATCTCCTGAAGGATTGGGGTAAGATAAGTGAATGCGACAAATGTCCCCCCATATCCAAGTGCAGTAATAGCAAAAGCCAGCAATAATGGACCATTACGCAAAATCTTCATTTGATCACTGAATTTAGAAGGTGGTGCATCTTTAATATTTTTTGGGATTAAAATGGCACTCGCAATGATTCCCACTACACCTAATAATGCGACACCCCCGAATGTAGCTCTCCAGCCAAACATCTGGCCAATGAACGTTCCAAGCGGCACACCTGTTACGGTTGCGACAGTCAAGCCGGTGAACATAAAGGCGATCGCACTTGCCCTTTTATTCTCAGGGACAAGGTCTGCCGCGATTGTTGACCCAATTGAAAAGAACACACCATGTGAAAAAGCCGTTATGACCCTTGCAGCCAGCAGCAGCCCAAAGCTAGTTGATACAGCTGCAATGGAATTACCAATGATAAAAATGACCATTAACGCCATAAGCAATGTTTTACGGCTCATTTTATTTGTTAATGCTGTTAAGATCGGCGCTCCAAACGCAACGCCCATCGCATAGCCCGAAATCAATAATCCAGCTAATGTAATCGATATATTTAAATCATCTGCTATTGTGGAAAGCAATCCTACAGGGACAAATTCGGTCGTCCCAATGCCAAACGCACTGATTGCCAATGCTAAAAGCGACAGCGTTCCGCCCTTACTTTTTGTTTGTTGTATATTTGAACTCATTATAAGCAATCCTCCTAAAGATAAAATTAAATTTTACAAGATGGCCGGTGAAGGCGCCTTTCACCGTTTGCCAACATGAAAGCTATTATGATGCATACCGGGAAAGTTGAGAAGTACGCACTTTGAAGTGCCGAAGACACCTGCAGGTAATATAGGTACTAAAAAGTGCCCTATACAACTTTTTATATGGTAGTTGTATAATTGGCCTAATCAACTGGCTCTTCCCGCAGAAACCTATTATGGATCTCTTTTATAGAATTAGGAAGTACACACTTTAAAGTACGATAGGCACTAAAAAGTAACGATTTGCCGTCACTATACGTATAAGCAGAAGGTTACTGTCATTGCATCTTATAAAAATAAAGGAGGCATAAGCCGCCATGAAAAAATACAATATTCCAGTCGAAGCTGCGCTCGAAGTAATCGGAGGCAAATGGAAGGTCGTTATCCTTTGCCATTTGATTCATGGAAAAAAGCGCACGAGTGAATTGAAAAAATTAATGCCGGGGATCACGCAAAAAATGCTCACGCAGCAATTGCGTGAGCTTGAAGAGGATAATGTGATTCTACGCGAGGTATATAACCAGGTCCCGCCAAAGGTTGAATACTCCCTCACGGACTATGGCTGGACATTAAAAGGGATTCTCGACTCCCTTTGTGCCTGGGGCGAGCAGCATATCGAAAAGAACTTTCCAAATAAAGAAGATGTGCTGATTCAGCCGACAGTAATAAAGTAGTAAAAGCCATGTGATTTGCTCACATGGCTTTTCTAATTTCTCGGTGCCCACAGCATGATTGAAACACCAACAATACAGATCGCTGCTCCCATCCAGTCATACATGTCTAGGGATTTTTTATCAATTCCCCAACCCCAGAGTACAGACAGGATAATAAAAACTCCACCATATGCAGCATACACTCTTCCGAAAGTCGGAAACTTTTGAAGCGTCGGTATGATTCCGTACAGAACCAAAATTCCACTGCCTAAAAGTCCATACCAATATGGTTTCCCTTCACGAAGCCACAGCCAGACAAGATAGCCGCCGCCAATTTCCGCGAGGCCGGCGATAACAAATAACAGGATAGCGTAGATTTACTCCACCTCCCCTGCCAGGTGCCACCAGGATGAATTGGGATAACTTTTGGAACCAACAGTAACTGTCTCCCCAATCCTTGGTGTAGCAATCTCCACTCCAGATTTTTCTGCTGCCCTGACAGCCCTCTCCACCGGGTCATGCCAGGAATGCAGCGATAAGGTAAAAGCGCCCCAGTGAACAGGTATCAATACTTTTCCTTTTACATCGAGATGGGCCTGGACTGTTTCTTCCGGAAGCATATGGATAGCTGCCCAGCGTGCGTCGTATTGTCCGCATTCCATTAATGTTACATCGAAAGGTCCATACTTTTCGCCAATCTCTTTAAAATGCGGACCATAGCCGCCATCGCCGCTAAAAAAGATTTTTGTTTTCTTGCCGATGATGACCCATGAGCACCAAAGCGTAGAGTCCCGATTTGTAAGCCCGCGGCCAGAAAAATGGCGGGCGGGTGTACAGGCGAACTGAATCCCATCAAACTCAAATTCACTCCACCAATCATGTTCGCTGATGATTTCCGAAGAGATCCCCCAGCGCTCCAAATGGCTGCCCACTCCCAGAGGCGTAAAGAACCTTTTTACCTTCCCCTTCAGCTTCATGATGGAGCCATAATCGAGATGATCATAATGGTCATGAGTCAGGAACACTGCATCAATGACTGGCAGCTCCTCGATTTCAAAAGGCAGTTTGCCGCTGTAGCGCTGATTCCTGATTGGAAAAGGTGTTGGCGCCTTGCCGAACATCGGGTCAAACAAAATGGACATCCCTTCGATTTCCAAAAGGAATGCCGAGTGCCCAAACCAGGTGATTTTCGCATCATTGCTGCCGTTAAAAGACCTGTCTGTCGGGAAATCCGCCATCGGAATGGGTGATTTCGGCTTCCTGTCGGGATTGCCTTTTACAAAGTCCTTCATCATCGAAACCACGGAGCCTAAGCTTGTATCCCATGAGGTTGGCACCTGGTTGACAAACTTCCCGTTTCTGTATTGAGGTGATTGGCTATATTCCGCTCTTTTCTGCCTGGAGTACCGGCCGCCAAACGACGGATAATAATTCAGCACAGCATATACGATTAATAAAAGAATACCTATAAACAAAAGAACATTTATCATTTCATTCAGCTTCCTAATTCCTGTATTTGTTCAGATGGATAAACCGTGATCCCGGATTTGGCCAGCTGAGCAGCCTTGTACATCGCCGAAGCAACAGTTATACCCTCAATCGCTTTATATTTTTTGAATGGTCCGGCAAAAAGAAATGGCACCTTCGTAAAAATGGTAGCAGCTGTTCTTTCGCCGAGCCTGAATTCCTGACGCTCTCCCAGAAGAAGCGATGGTCTGAAGATGGCTACCGACTCAAAAGGAATTGTTTTGATTTCCGCCTCCAGCATGCCCTTCATTTTAGAATAGAAAATCGGTGAATTCGGATCGGCATTCATCGAGCTGACCAGCAGGAATTTCTTTGCTCCCTTTGAACTGGCCAATTTTGCAATAGCCACTGGATAATCTACATCGATTTTCCACATCGCTTCTTTTGTTTTCGCTTTCTTTATCGTCGTGCCCAGACAGCAGAACACGTCGTCAACGGCAAAAATATCGTTATACTCACCAAGTTTGTCAAAATCCACTATCTTCTCCACAAGCTTAGGATGCTGTATCCCTAGCGGCCTTCTGACAATGGCAACGACTTTATCATATTCTTTTCCTTCTAAAAGATCTTGAAGCAATTCACTTCCGATTAAACCAGTCGAGCCAGCAATCAAAGCTGATTTCCGTGTCAAGCCAATACCCCCTGTAAACGAACATACCCCTATTATTTCACATCTGTAGAAAATAGAAAAATTTATGCATCGCATGCCTTTGAAAAAATTCAACCCCAGCCGGCACAATCATTCTTTACAAATAATCTCCTTTTGTATAACATATGTATAAGTTATGTATAACTTTCTTGGAGGCTAAACCAATATGCTTGATCACAAAATGTTTTTAAACATGATTTTTTCAGGATCGAGAAGAGTGATTGAACATCGTGATGAATTGAATTCGATCAACGTCTTCCCTGTTCCTGATGGTGATACGGGCAGCAATCTGTCCCATTTGATGCGGACGATTTTGCAGGACACATATATCAGCGATGATGCTTCGGAAGCAATGGCATCATTAAAGCAGGCTGCTCTAAGAGGCTCACGAGGGAATTCCGGGATGATCTTCTCTCAGTTCTTTATCCACATGGCGAATGATATGTCAAAAAGTAGAATCACTAGCACACAAGACTTCATTATGATGTGTGAAGCTGCTGCTGGCAAAACCTATGATTCCGTCATGTCCCCCGAAGAAGGGACAGTGTTAACAGTCATGAGAGAATGGATCCAGGCGATGAAGCAGACCACTGGCACTCATTCAAACATCCTTTCATTCATCGGCCAATCTCTGCCACATGTCTATCAGTCTCTTGAAAGTACAAAGGGGAAAATGGAAGCGGTCAGCGGCAGGAAAGTTGTCGATTCCGGAGCGAAAGGCTTTGTTTATTTTCTGGAAGGACTTGTTCACCAACAAGAGAATCGGGAAATTGTTCATAACAACAGTCATTCGCTTTCGCTCGAAGATCATTCCTTCTCAAAAGAGAGTGTGCTTGTTTTTCGCTATTGTACAGAATTTATGATTCAAGGCTGCTCTGATCCTACTAAAATAAAAGAATCTGCCGCCAGGCACGGGGACTCCGTTGTGATTGCAGGCGACGAGCAGCTGATGAAGGTTCATCTGCATACAAATGACCCTCATACCGTGGTGGAGATGCTGACGTACTTTGGCACGGTGACCTACCAAAAGGTTGAGGACATGAAACGTCAATACGAAAGCCTTCATGAGCGAAAATCTTCCATCGCAATTGTCCTCGATTCAGCTTGTGACCTTCCCGAGGAATTCATGGACCTGCATCAGATTTTCCTTTTACCAGCTACCATCGAAATGGACCAGTCTCCATATCTTGATAAAGTGACGCTGAAGCCAGAGAATTTTTACGACAGATTGGATATTGCTGGGGAAGCTCCTAAAACATCACAGCCTGGATTGGAGCAGATCATCCGAACGTATGAGCAGCTAGCTGGGCAGTATGACCATATTTTATCGATCCACGTATCCAAAGAATTGAGTGGAACCTATGAATCTTGCAGACTTGCCGCTTCACAGGTGAACCCTGAAAAAATCACTGTGCTGAATACGAAAACGCTATCTGGGGCTTACGGACTTCTGATCCATCGCGTTGCGGAAGAGCTTGAAAAAGGCGCAACCGTGGATCAGCTCATCAAGCTAACTGATGATCTGACGGCAAAGACCGAGATTTTGGTCAGCGTCCCGACTTTAAAGCATATGATCCGAGGCGGGAGAGTCACCCCGCTTCAGGGAAAAATAGCGACGCTTTTAAAAATGAAGCCGATTGTTTCTGTGGATGAGCATGGCAAATCTAAGCTTTACGGTAAAACCTTTTTCCGTAATTCCAATCTTAAAAAAATGTTCCGCATGATCGGGCATTTGGATAAAACCAAAATAATTGATCAGTACGTGGTTCTTCATGCAAACGATCCTGAAAAAGCAGCCCAATGTGAAAGGGAAATGCTTACTTTGACTGGCAAACATCCTTTGTATACATCAAACGTTTCACCTGTTATTGGCGCACATGCTGGCAAAGGCTCAGTCAGCGTAGCCATGCTTTTTAACAAACCAAAATACGAGAGGAGCTCTTAAAAATGTGGGATTTATACGTACTGAATATCGGTGCTATTTTTACCTTCATGGTAACAATGTTTGTCATCGCCCAGATTAAAAAGGATAATTCGATTGTGGATATCGGCTGGGGACTGGGCTTTGTCATCATTGCCTTTGTCAGTTATTTTTCAACAGAAGGACCACACTCCTTAAGACAAACCATCATTTTGACGTTAGTGTCTTTATGGGGAATAAGATTATTCCTTCACCTGCTTATAAGATCCATTGGCAGAGGCGAGGATTTCCGTTACGCTAATTTCCGGAAGCAATGGGGAAAGAATGCGACCGTGATTGCCTTCTTCCGTGTCTTTATGATGCAGGGAGCGATCATGCTGCTGCTAGCCTATCCAATTGTTCTTGTAAATGCGGCTGAATCTGTGAAATTGGATGTCTTTGCTGTTGTCGGCATGGTTGTCTGGGTGGTTGGCTTCCTTTTCCAGAGCATTGGAGATTATCAGCTGGAAGTATTCAAAAAGCGGAAAAAGCATAAGGAAGAAATTTTAAAATCCGGCTTATGGAGATACAGCAGACATCCGAATTATTTCGGCGAAGCAGCCATGTGGTGGGGAATCTTCCTGATTGTCCTCGGGGTACAAAACGGCTGGACTGCATTTTTCAGCGCGGCCTTCATCAATTTATTGCTGCTGAAAGTGTCTGGCGTTCCCTTTTTAGATAAAAGATATGCTGGCAACATGGATTATCAAATGTATAAGCAGGAAACAAATCTCTTTATACCATGGTTTCCAAAGAAACTGAACTTATAATAGAAAGGCCTGCCCTTCTGAAAACTCTGGGCAGGCTATTTTATTTCGATAACTTCTTGATCGTGAAAAAGCTGATCGCTGTGGTCATTCCGCAAATGAACGTTCCCCATAATAAATCGATTACTGTAATTATCAACGGCCACTCACGCATCGTTGCCTGGTTCGTCAAGTCATACGTAGCATAGCAGACAAGGCCGAAGAATGCCCCGGTCCTTAGTGCAGACTTCCAGCTATCTTGCTGCAGAGAAGGTTTTACAGCAAAAAATGCGAGGCCAGCGATGAACAATAAATAAAAAAGAACAGCCGCAGCCCAATTAACCTGTGCCGCAAGCAAATGGCTGATCTGGTCTTGATACAGCCCTGGAGAAATAATAGCTAGCCAGACACTATCAAGAATGAGGAAAATGACAAAGGTAATTCCGTAAATTTTGACCATGGAACCTCCCCCTTTTTGATTCTTATTGTAGCGGAGAGAGTGTTGTACCCGGAAATTTGAATGTGCAGGACCAGGGGATTGGGAATTATTTGTTGATCTATGATGGAGAAGATGGCCAATTTTAAAAATAATAAAAGGATTTTTATCCCATTTACTAGAATTCATTACTGTACATTCAAATTATAAGGAGATGAATTATGAGCCAGGTATGTGTCATCAGTATTTATGTCCCGAATATGCAGGAAGCCATTGAATTCTATACCCAGGTATTAAACTTTGAAGTAAACAAACAGTATGGACCAAAGATAGCCACACTCGTGAATGGCGCCCTCCCTCTCGTCCTGGAAGAATCGGATAAGGTTCCATATAAAACCGAGAGCCATCCTTCTGGTGTTGTGCTTGCATTAAAAACCGATGATATAGAACAGGCACTGGAACAGCTAAAAGATGCAAAAGTTGATTTGCTTGTTGGGGTGCCTACAGATTGCCCTCCGGGGAAATTCATCAGCTTCCGCGATCCATTCGGCAATGTGATCGAATATCTGCAGTTCGCATAGTCATTTTATCCTGTAAAAGCAATGGGCCTGCCCCCGTTAGGAGCAGGCCCTTTTTCATCCTTCTTTTTGCAGCTGTGTCCGTCTTGCAGCATGGAGGATGTCTTCAACTGGTGAGATCCTGCCAAGTTTGTCTTTATGGACAATATGCTTCCTTTCGAACTGTGTTGGGCTGTCTAAGCCAGCAGCGGCAGCCAGATTGTACAGCCCTTCCCTTAGTGAAATGATATAGTTGCAGACACGGTAATGTTTTTCTTCGACAATCAGGCCGTCCTGAAGCTTTTTATCCGTCGTGGCAACTCCAGCCGGGCATTTATTCGTATGGCATACCTGGGCCATGATGCAGCCGACGCTGATCATCAGGCCGCGCGCAATATTCACGAGGTCTGCACCCATCGCAAGTGCGATCGCAATTTTATCTGGAGTGATTAATTTTCCAGACGCAATCAGCTTCACCCTGTCTCTGACACCATAAGCTTTAAGCATTTCATCTACAATTGGCAGAGCAGAATGGATTGGCAGTCCCACCGAATCGGCCAGCTCCTGAAAAGTTGCACCTGTTCCGCCTTCACCGCCATCGACAGTGATGAAATCGGGGCCTTTTCCGCTTTCCTTCATATAAGAAATCATATTTTCAAGCGCATCCAAATCACCGACCACAATCTTCATGCCGACTGGCTTACCGCCTATGTCGCGCAGTTGTTCGATAAAATCAAACATCGATGGGACGTCTCCAAATTCGTAGAAACGGTTTGGACTGTTGATCGTCTTCCCGACCTCAACGAGACGAATCTTTGCGATTTCTTCCGTTACCTTTTCACCCTCAACATGACCGCCTCGTGTTTTGGCTCCCTGGGCAAGCTTGATTTCGAATGCTTTTATTTGAGGAAGCTCGCTTTTGCGCTTGAATTCTTCCCAAGAAAATTCACCGCTCGGTTTGCGGACGCCGAATAAGTCCGGCCCAATTTGCATGATGATATCCGGATTTCCAGAGAGATGGTGGTTGGATAAACCGCCTTCACCGGTATTCATCCACGTTCCACCGGCAAGGCCGAGCCCTTTTGATAGCGCCTGAATGGCTCTTTCACCAAGTGCTCCATAACTCATCGCCGACTGGCCGACCAGCCCTTTTACCCTGAAGGGATGGGGGCAAGTTTTTTCCCCGAGCACAACAGCGTCTTCATCTTTCAGATAATATGGATCTACTAATTTTTCCCCACTATGTTCTTTTCGGGAAAAAAGGGATTCGTTATCAATCTTATACACTCTCGTTTTAATTTTATCTGCATTGTCGACCTTCATTTCATCCGTCAGCTTTGGAAATAGGGTGTTCCGAATGTAGAAGCCTTCCGCATCAAAATCGCGGAGAGAACCGAACCCTATTAATCTTTCCTTATACTTTCCTGCTTTGACGACATCTTGATATTCCTTCCTTGAGAACGGCTTGCCTTCATTGTCGGCATTAAACAGATATTGCCTCATTTCCGGTCCTATATGCTCGGTAAAATAACGGACCTTCCCAATCACAGGGAAATTCCTTAGAATGGAATGCTGCTTCTGCCGGTCGTCTTTAAAATAGAGATAGATAAATAGCAGGATTGGTACGATAATGATCAATGCGATGAAAATAAACAATCCTATTACTAGATAATCAGTCAAGTCCATTGAAATCCTCCTTTCTGATGGCACTCTTCATACTGAACGAAGAACCCAGTCGGGGTGTAACAGTATTGAAGTGACGTTAAGATGCTTTATACGCAAAAAATCTGAACGGAAAAACAGCTTTTAAAGGGATGCGAGTGCTTTGGATATTAGGATATCTCCTTCACCAACCTCAAAGGTTTTGTTAAAGGTACTCTCGGAATCCAGCGCTGAAACCAGCACCTCGGCTAAATCCTCCTTTGGAATTTCAAGAGTATTAGATTCGAGCGTGACGGCGGCAGAGATTTTTCCCTCTCCAGGTTTATCATTCAATGCACCAGGCTGCACAACAGTATATGTCAGGGCCGACTGCCTTAGAAACTCATCCGGCATTTCCTTTGCTCCAATCTCGCGGCTTTCATCACCAACGGACTCGTTTGCGCTAATTGGACTCATCATCACAAAGCGCTTTACACCCTGTCTTTCCGCCTCCTTAACTGTTTCAATGACGGATTGATGGTCCACCATTACCGTTTTGCCAGTCTGCGCTTTCGGACTGATGCCAGTAAGGAAGATCGCTGCATCATAACCCTGGAATAAGTTCTGGAGGGAGTTCTCTTCATACACAACCACATCCGTTGCGCCTCGCTTTTTAAGCAGTTCAATTTGATTTTCATTCCCGACGACTGCACAGGATCTATACCCATTTTCCCGAAGCTTACTAATCACAAATTCGCCAACAGCACTATGCGCCCCAAAAACAATAACCCTCATCAATAACCCTCCCCTTCACCGCATCACCGCGCTGGGGGTCAGACCCCCGCCGCTTCAACGCGTTACTGTTCTGGGGGTCTGACCCCCAGTGCTTTAAAGTGATAAATTTTGAAAAAAGAGAAACAGATGTGATCCGTTTCTCTTTTTTTGGTTCTTATTGCATCTTCTTTTTGGCTGGACTGGACTGGTACTACATCTTCCGGTTCCAGTGGCGGTGCTGGATGATGGCGTCGATAAACTTCTGGCTGTCGCCTGTTACTTCTTTGCCGCTTTCGAACACGACAACACCCGGTGCTCCACCCTCAAGTGTGATTCCCGCTGCAGCAATCATTTCAGCTGCTTCCTTCCCAGCGCCAACTGCTTTGAAGTGGCTGTAGGCCTCATCGATGAAGGATACTGCTTCCTTTCTCTGCATCAGGCTGTCCACGCTTTGCTGTCCTCCAGCTACATAAATGGCATCGTATAGCACTGAACTGCTCGTCAGCAAAGTATGATTCACCTCAAGCTCTTTGCCGTCATCGCTCTTGATCATTCCAAGGTTTTTGCTGATGATTTCGGCTGTAATGCCGCTCTTTTTCAGCATTTCCATCAAGCCCGTTACCTCAGCTCCGTTAAAGCCATTGTCGGCAAGAATGGCGACCTTCCTTGTATTCGGCAGCTTAACTGTATTCATTTGGCTTAGTGCTGGAGATGTAAGGGTTACTTCCATCGGTTTGCTGCTTGCTGGTTTCTTTGCCCCTACACTGATGGCAACCTGTTCTGCAAGGAATGTGTCGATATTGCCAAGCATGTCAACAACCTGTTGCTGGATATCCTTGCTCATCACTTTTCCAACCTCAAAACTGAAGGCGTCGATGATATGCTGCTTCTCTACCTCTGACATGCTGTTCCAGAAAAGAATGGCCTGCGAATAATGGTCCTTGAAGCTGTCGCTGCGTTCGCGAACCTTTCTCCCCTCCATTTTTTCCTGATAATGTTCATATCCACCTTCACTTGCAGGAACAGGCTTTGGAGAATTTTCCTGCAGCGAGTTCTTATTGTAAGCAACCTGGCCGCGGTCGATCGTCATCCGATGCATGCCGTCACGCTGGTTATTATGAAACGGGCAAACTGGTCTGTTAATCGGCAGCTCATGGAAATTCGGTCCGCCAAGGCGGCTCAGCTGTGTATCGGTATAGGAAAATAATCGGCCTTGAAGAAGCGGATCATTTGAAAAATCAATGCCCGGTACGACATGTCCTGGATGAAAAGCAACCTGCTCTGTTTCAGCAAAGTAATTCGTTGGATTCTGATTCAGAGTCATTTTCCCAATGATCTTGACAGGGACTAATTCTTCCGGCCAAAGTTTTGTAGGATCCAAAACATCAAAATCAAACTTGAACTCATCTTCCTCTTCAATCATCTGGACACCTAACTCATATTCTGGGTAATCCCCTTTTTCAATTGCTTCAAAGAGGTCACGGCGGTGGAAATCCGGATCCTTCCCAGCTATTTTTTGCGCTTCATCCCATACCAATGAATGTACTCCTAGCACCGGTTTCCAGTGGAATTTCACAAACCGGGCCTTACCCTGCTCATTCACGAACCTGAATGTATGCACACCGAATCCTTCCATCATCCGGTAGCTGCGGGGAATGGCCCTGTCTGAAGTGTGCCACATGATCATGTGGGCAGATTCGGTGTTATTCGCAATAAAATCCCAAAATGTATCATGTGCTGACGCAGCCTGAGGGATTTCATTATGCGGCTCTGGCTTGACTGCATGTATTAAGTCTGGAAACTTGATCGCATCCTGAATGAAAAATACAGGGATATTGTTTCCGACAAGGTCGTAATTGCCTTCCTCTGTATAAAATTTAGTTGAAAAACCGCGGACATCCCGTACTGTATCACCAGATCCGCGTGAACCCGCTACAGTTGAAAAGCGCACAAATACCGGTGTTTTCACACTTGGATCCTGAAGGAACTTCGCTTTCGTGAATTCAGCCATTGGCTCGTAAACCTGGAAAAATCCATGTGCCGCATATCCCCTGGCATGTACAATACGTTCAGGAATTCTCTCATGATCAAAATGAGTCATTTTTTCCCTAAAATGAAAATCCTCCATCAATGTCGGTCCGCGGACTCCCGCTTTTAAGGAATGCTCGTCTTCAGATACACGCAAACCCTGATTCGTTGTCATCGCTTTCCCTTCGTGTCCGGATCTGTATTGCTCAAGCTGCTCATCTTTTGAAGATTCGTTCACAGGCTGTTTCATATCGTCTTTCTTCACTGGCTCATTCCTCCCGATCATAATGTGGGAGCATGTTAATCAAAATTATGTATGCAATTGTAACCGGTTGCTCTTCCATGTAGACGCCACAATAAACACACTTACCGCCATGCCCCTCAATGGTCGTATACCACTAGGTTAAGCCCGCTAAACGATTATTTTAGCGGGCTGGTTCCTTATAGGTTTTCTTTTAAATACTTTTCAGCTTCGTCCGGTGAGGCAAAAGGCTTAACAAATGTGATTTTCGTTCCGTCATTCGCAACGGCTAGAAAGCCATTTGAAACCTGGATAATATCAGCAGAAACGTTCTCCTTTCCCGCTGGTTTTACCGTGTCCTTGATTTCAGCCTGGCCTTTATCGACCCAAGTTTGAATTTCAACTGCATATGCCTCAACATCCATACCTTTAGTGAATCTTTCCTGGAGATATTGAGTGGTGACCGGTTCCTCATCCGTCCTTACTTCTGTCTCTGGCGGGCCTGATTCATCTCCTTGAGCACTGCAAGAAGCAAGCATGCCAACTGCGGCTAATGAAATCAATAGTTTTTTCATGTGTGGTGTTCCTCCTTTGTTGTAAAAATAGTCTTATTTCATTTCTACCCTCTCAAAAAGGCTTCTAAAGGATTCATGCGAATTTGGATTTATTTCCCATCCACACAAAAAAAGCAGGATTCCTTATTTAGGAAATCCTGCTTTTGAATTTGATTATTCCGGTGCTGTAAAAGTCCGCTGTGCAAGCTCGCTCTCTAACATGAAGAAGGCATTGCTGTCCTGGTCGATCCTGCGCAATTTCTGAATAAGCCCGTCGAACATCGCTTCCTCTTCTACCTGTTCTTCAATGAACCATTTCAAAAAGGTCATTGTTGCGTGCTCCCGTTCATCGAGTGCAATGTCTGCCAGCTGATAGATGCGGCGTGTCACTTCTTTCTCATGCTGAAGGCCTTTTTCAAAAACATCCAACACGGACGAGAACTCATTGGATGGGGCATGGAAGCCTTCAACCGTGACGCGCTCACCCATATCATTGATAAAATTGTAAAACTTCATCGCATGGAAACGTTCTTCTTCGGCTTGTACTAAAAAGAAGTTCGCAAAACCATCCAAATTTTCAGCTGAACAATATGCTGCCATTGCCAGGTAAGCATGCGCAGAATAGAATTCATAATTCATTTGCTCTGTTAAACCTTTAACCAGCTTTTCACTTAACAAGGTAATTCCTCCTCTATTTTAAAACCAGTCTCGTTACACTCTCAATTTGTGATGTATGCGGGAACATGTCTACAGGCTGGATGTATTCTACTTTATATTGATGGCCCAGTGACTCGATATCCTTTGCCAGAGTTGATGGATTGCATGATACGTAGATGAATGTCTTTGGCTTGATTTTCAGCACGGTTTTTAAAAATTCCTGATCGCAGCCTGTGCGTGGCGGGTCTACGACGATGACGTCCGGACGCCAGCCTTCCTTGAGCCATTTCGGCAGCAGCTCCTCTGCCTTGCCGACAACAAACTTTGCATGATTTACACCATGCTTCTCCGCATTTTTCTTAGCATCCTCAATCGATTCTGGAATGACATCCATTCCTCTCACTTCACCAGCCTGGTCAGCCATCCACAGGCCAATCGTCCCGACTCCGCAGTAAGCATCCACAAGCTTCTCTTTGCCAGTCAGCTTAGCAGCAGCTTTTGCTTCGTTATATAATTTTACCGTCTGCTCGGGATTCAGCTGGAAAAAGGTTCTCGCTGAAAGCTCGAATTGCAGGTCGCCCAGTGTTTCCTGAATAAAGTCATTTCCTTCAAGAGTTGCTGTTTCATTTCCGAAAATGACTGAGGTTCTTTCACCATTGACGTTTTGGACAATCGAATTGACCTCTGGCAGGCGCTTCTTGATTTCCTCGATGATGATGTCCTTTTTCGGCAGCTCTTTTTTCGTTGTAATCAGCACGATTTGCAGCTCACCTGTCTGGACACCAGTTCTTGCCACAATCGTCCTAACAAACCCTTGACGCTTTTTCTCATTGTAAATGGGAATCTTTAAGTCCTGAAGAATCCCTTTGACTACTTCTGTAGCTTTAGTCGTCGCAGGATGCTGAACGGCACATTGCTCGATATTGATGAGGTTATGGGAGTTCAATCCATACAGGCCCGCGAGCACCTTCCCGTCCTTTTCTCCAACCTGGAACTGACTCTTGTTCCGGTAACCCCAAGGATTCTCCATCCCAATCGTCGGCCTGATCTCAAGCTGCTCTATCTTCAGCTTCGAATGCCGCTCCAGTGCCTGGATGACTATATCCCGTTTTTCTTTCAGCTGCTGGCCATACTGCAAATGCTGCAGTTGGCAGCCGCCGCACTGATCATATACCGGACAAAGCGGCTTAATCCTGTGTTCCGATGGCTTGCGGATTTTTTTGATTCTCGCTTCGGAAAACTTCGGATGCACCTTAGTCACTTCGACAACGACTTCTTCGCCAGGCAGGGCGCCAGGCACAAACACGACTTGACGCTTAAAGTAACCGACACCCTCTCCATTGATTCCAAGACGCTTGATTGTAAGAGGGAATGTCTGCTTCAGCTGGATTTTGACAGAATCATCTTGTTTTGCATGATTTTTCTTCGCAATGCCTTTGTTTGCCTGATCCTTCTTCGCAAAGCCTTTTTTTACCTGATCTTTTTTCTCAAAACTTTTTTTCATAAAACTTCACTCCAATTACTCAATGCTTCTCCATAAATAGAGCGAAGCATAGCTCAAATAAGGATTCCATGGCTCTTTATATTTTTCCATTTCGGCTGGTGTTGGTTTTTGCTCTAGGTTAAAGTACTTTTTCAATGCATTTTGGATGCCGATATCACCGATTGGAAATAAATTCGGACGTCCGAGTGCGAACATCAGGAAATTTTCAATCGTCCACGGCCCAACACCCCGTATTTTAATTAGTTCCTGTGCGATTTCCGCATCAGGATTAGACTTTAATTTTTCAAAATCAAGCTGCCCTGTCGCAGCAAGCTTGCCAATTCCAATGACATACTCTGCTTTCCGCCCGCTGAATTGAAGCTCACGAAGCTGCTCAACTGTGAGACTTGCCACTTTTTCAGGTGTCGGATAAAACCAGACGCCATCCAGTTCTTCTCCAAATGTTTTCACAAACCGCTCTGTTAAGGTAAAGGCAAATTTAAGATTTAGCTGCTGGTGAATGATGCTTTTTATCAAGCTTGAAAAAGGATCGAACTCCAGAACGAGCGGGGTTCCGTAATGCTGATTGAACAGGTCCTTCAGCTCTGTTGTCTGGTAATGTTCATGGATGTGGATTAATTCTGTATTCCATTGGAAAATTTCCGTCAGACGCTGGATTGTCTCTCTTTTTTCATGAGTCGCGCGGACAAGGAATCCAGGCTTTTCAAGCGTTCCCGTTCCTGTTACCTCTGCCACAACCTTTGTGCCACTAATCACTATTGGCACTTTAACAGTGCGCTTTTCGATATCCACTGCGTGCAATGGATCGAGTGCCAGCCTGCTTAAAGCTAAATCAAAGTTATATGGTCCTGATATCGAGACCTTTTCTTCCCACATATATAATCCGCCCTTATGTATTTTCCCCGTATTATAGCATTTTCACTGCCGTTTTACGAAGAATTGCGGATTATTTTGAGAGGGGAAAACAAAAAGTCCCGGCAGCTAGTGTCGGGACTTCAAACTTAATACAGCATCGGATTGTTCAAATGCTGGCTCACCATCAAATCATCGAGGCTTTTGAATGTATATCCCTGATCTTTAAGATCTCTTATGACTTTTCCGAGGGCGTCGGCGTTGTCTTTGGAAACGGTGTGAAGCAGGATCACGGCGCCTGGATGGATTTGGCTCATGATTTTGTCATACGAATATTCCCAGCCTCGCTGCTGATCTGTGTTCCAGTCAACAAATGCAAGCGACCAGAACACATGGGTATAGCCTGCCTCCTTCGCTACAGCCATTGTCCTTTCGCTGAAAATCCCGCGGGGCGGGCGCAGGTAGGCCATATGCTTTTTGCCGGTGATTTTTTCCGTTTCAGCACGGACCATTTCTAATTCTTTTTTGAGCTTTTCATCGCTGATCTGTGTCATATCAGGATGGTGCCAAGAATGGTTGCCAACGATATGGCCTTCATACACCATTCGCTCCACAAGCTCAGGGGCACTTTCTAGATAGTGACCTGTTACGAAAAATGCGGCTGGCACCTTTTCTTTTTTCAATACGTCGAGGATTTTTTCAGTGTAGCCATTCTCATAGCCGTTATCGAATGTAAGGTAAATGTCTTTTTTGTTTTTGTCGCCTTTATACACAGCGCCCTGCTCTTCTATAATAACTTCAAACATTCTGCCAGCATCGGCTTGTCTGCCGTTCCGGCCTTTTTTGAATCCCCAGTGCAAAGGGGAGTTCGAATATTCTGCGTGGACAGCTGCTGGCAACGCCGTTAATAGGAGCAGATTGGCAGCAAGCATAATTTTATAAATCAGTTTCATGTTGTTTCCTCCCATGGTGTTTTTCTTATTGTTTGTCAGGGAGAGAAAAAAATTCTCATCTGTATAGATAGTTATTTTTAGCAAATAGTATTTACATATATGACTTCTAAGGAGACGAACATGACTGAAGAACAAAAAATCGATTGGACCTCCGGCGAAATAGGAAACCTGTGGAATATTTACATGGCTAATTCAATGGCAGTCTGCATGTTCAAACATTTTTTGCTGAATATCGAAGATGAAGAAATCAGAGACTGCCTGACAACAGCGGATGATTTGAGTAAAAAAATTCTGTCTGACCTTAAGAGATTTTTCGAAACGGAGGGGGTTGCTTTACCGAAGGGATTTTCAGCAGATGATGATGTGCATGAAGATGCGCCGCGATTGTTTTCAGATAGCTTCTATATTAATTACCTGGATATGATGGTAAAATACGGGGCTCTATATTACAGTGTCGCACTTCCTTCATTTTCAAAAATGGAGCTAAGAAATTATATTACAGACATCAATATCTTAACGCTTCAACTATCTAACAAGGTAACCGAGGTCATGCTTAAAAAGGGATTGCATTTGCGTGCACCATTCATCCCTGCTCCTAAAACGGGAGATTTTATAAAAAAGCAAAGCTACTTCAATGGCTTTTTTGGGGATAAAAGACCGCTTTCCGCGCTGGAAATCACACACTTATTCTCGAATATCCAGGTAAACGCGATTAAAACCATCTTGGTAATGGGGTTCAGTCAGACAGCGAAAAATAAGGACGTACGGAATTATTTTTTGCGCGGAAAAAAAATTAATATAAAACAGCACACTATTTTATCGCAAATTTTGAATAAAGAAGATTTGCCAGTATCAGTCCCAAGCCAATTCAAAATAACCGATTCAACTCATGCACCGTATACTGATAAGTTAATGCTTTTCCATATTTCTAATCTGTCTTCTGCAAAGGTACGCAATTTTGGCGACTCGATGGCTGTCAGTCCTCGTCATGATCTGGGTTCGACCTATGCGAGATTTTTGATGGAGACGGCCAATTTTGCTGAGGACGGTGGGAATCTCCTGATTGAAAATGACTGGATGGAAAGGCCTCCCGGAAATGTGGACCGGAATCAGCTTGCTAAACAGAAGAAAAAATAAAAGGAGACTTGCCGTTATCAGCAAGTCTCCTTTTCGATTTATTTATACACTCTGTCTGCAAACTGCGCCAATTTTTCAAGTGATGATTTTTCAACATCACGATGCAGGCTGTTGCCGTGTGAATCCATTGTAACGACTGCTGTAAAGCCTTCTACCTTCAGATGCCACATTGCTTCTGGGATGCCAAAGTTCATCAAATCAACACCCTCGACAGACTTGATGCAGTCAGCGTAATACTGTGCAGCTCCACCGATTGCATTCAAATAAACGCCGCCGTGTTCCTGAAGTGCTGCGAGTGTTTTCGCGCCCATGCCGCCTTTACCGATTACAGCGCGGATGCCGAATTTCTTCATGATATCCCCCTGGTAAGGCTCCTCACGAATACTTGTCGTCGGTCCTGCAGCCTTCACATGCCATTTGCCTTCATCATCTTTCAGCATCACCGGTCCGCAGTGATAAATGACCTGGCCGTTCAAATCGACTGGAGAATCATGGTCTGACAGATATTTATGGATCGCGTCGCGTCCTGTATACATCATGCCTGTAATTTTTACAACATCCCCAACCTTAAGCTGGCGGATTTGCTCTTCTGAAATCGGAGCAGTCAAGGTGATCACTTCAGGCTCAGCTGGTGCTTCAACAGCTGCTGCGATTTCCTGGGCAGCAACAGGCTGTGCGAAGTCGATTTTTTCGCCCTCCTGATACATCCATTCCTGGATTTCTCCCGTTTCAGGGTGGACGGCTACACCAAGACGGCGGTATGCCCAGCAATTATAGGCAACGGAAACGAAGAAGCTTGCAGGAATACGATTCATGACGCCAATTTTACAGCCAAGCAGAGTCGTTTCACCGCCAAAGCCCATCGTACCGATTCCAAGTTCGTTCGCGTTTCCCAGAATATATGCTTCAAGTTCGCGCAAATCTTCATTTGGGTTCACATCGTCAACTGAACGGAATAACTGTTCTTTTGCAAAATCATAGCCGGATGAACGGTCGCCGCCAATGCCAACGCCGATGAAACCAGCACTGCAGCCTTGTCCTTGCGCCTGGTAGACGGAGTGAAGGATGCATTTACGGATTCCGTCAAGGTCGCGGCCTGCACGCCCAAGTCCTTCAAGCTCCGCTGGAAGGCTGTATTGAATGTTTTTATTTTCACATCCGCCACCCTTCAAAATCAGGCGGGCATCGATGTAATCTTTTTCCCATTGTTCGAACTTAATGACAGGAGTTCCGTCGCCAAGGTTGTCACCGCTATTATCCCCAGTTAACGAGTCAACAGAGTTAGGACGCAATTTACCGTCTTTTGTAGCAAGAGCAATCGCATTTTTGATCGCCTTTTTCATCTCGATATGGTTCGCGCCTACAGGTGTCTTGATTTTAAAAGTTGGAAGTCCAGTATCCTGGCAAATTGGCGATACATTGTCATCCGCCATTTTAATGTTGTTGGTAATGGTTGCAAGGCTCATTGCTGAACGAGTTCCTGCATTTTCGCGTTCCGCCGCAGCCTTGATTGCCCGGCGTACATCCTTCGGAAGGTTTGTGGATGTTTCAACGATCAGCTGGTACATGCTTTCCTGAAACTTTTCGATATTCATTTGTCTACCCCTCTCTCTGCTCCCATGTTCGTCAATCTTTTATCTATGTGAAAATTTCATAACAATTTCTCGTTACCATTATACTCCTATCATCTTTTTAATTAAAGATGAAAAGTGGAATCGGTTACAAGGAAAAAATGTGCAGGATTTCTATCATTATTGATTTTTCACGCAAAAAAAAGAGACCTCATCAAAAAGGTCTCCCCACTACTCGCGATTCTTGAATTCACGGCACTTAGCATCCATTTCTTCAACGATCTGGATCATGCGGTCGATGTCTTCTAAATCTGCTTCTTCTGGATCAATTGCATCAAGCAAATCGGCGAACATATCTAAACGCTGCTTTAGAAACACAACTTGTGTATTGTTATCTTTAATCGGATTTCCCAAACTGATCACTCCTTTCACTATCGTTAACATCCTATCGGAAAATTCCTTATTCTGCAATATTAAATAAATGATCACATTATCTATTTAAATTTTAGTGTTCCCCTTTATGTCCTGTAAACAACATGTTTTGCCCCTTCAATATTAGGAAAAAATATAACGAGGTGATTATATGTTTTTCAATTCTTGGGAGGGAATCTGGCGGATTCTTGTCGTCGGACTGCTTGCTTATAGCGCTCTTATTCTTTTACTAAGAGTTTCTGGAAAAAGAACCTTATCTAAAATGAATGCTTTTGATTTAGTGGTAACCGTTGCGCTCGGTTCCATCTTGGCAACAATTCTTTTGAATAAAAAGGTTGCTCTTTTAGAAGGCATCTCTGCTTTCTTTATTTTGATAATCTTACAATACCTTGCAGCATGGATGTCCGTTCGCTCAAATAGTTTTAAAAAGCTGATCAAATCTGATCCTCAATTACTATATTATAAAGGGCAATACTTGCAAGAAAAGATAAATAAAGAAAGAATCCTCGAAGCAGAAATCCTCCAGTCTGCGAGGTCAAACGGCATCAATTCACTAGAGTTGGTAGATGCTGTCGTCCTTGAGACTGATGGCAGTTTATCCATCATTAAGAAATCAGAGTCAAACAATAATACATTGACTAATGTTGAAAAATAATGAAAGCAGGCTGGAATTACAGCCTGCTTCTTTCATGTTTATGCTGATCATTACCCACAAAAAATAATTTGAGGTTAGATAGTTATCATTAAGAATTAGAATTCCAAAACCTATTCATCCAGCCCGGCGGCTTTACCTTCACGGCTTGAATCTGCGGCTCCATACAGTAAACCTTTTTCCCGGTCAATCTGTATCGCCTGCACGTTGCCGATTGGGAATGGGCCATCTGCAAATTCAAAGCCCATCGATTCCATCTTCCCTTTGCTTTCCATGCTGATGCCTGCTTCCCAGCCAATCAAAGGACCAGAGCTGTTGAAAATCCTCGGCTCCTCAATTGCTTCTTTAAGATCCATGCCGAAATCAAGCACGTTGACGATCGTTTGGAATACCGAACCTACAATCGTTGGACCGCCTGGCGAACCAAGTGTCAAAACAGGCTCATCGTCCTTGAAAACGATTGTTGGTGTCTTACAGCTAACCGGGCGTTTTCCTGGCTGTATTTCATTCAGCCCGCCAGGTACAGCATCAAAATCGGTCAATTCATTATTTAAAACAAAGCCGTGATCCTTGACCATGATTCCGGATCCGAATGGATGTTCAACAGTTGAAGTACATGCGACAATATTTCCCCACTTGTCCATCACCGTAAAGTGTGTCGTCTCACTTCGTTCTTTATCCGGTTCGAAAGGCTGTCTTACAACGTTGATTTCTTTTCCATCGGAATATTCCCATGGATTTCCGAAATCGACGGCATCATTCCGGCGTTCAAAATTAATCAGCTCACGGCGTTGTGCAAGATATTCTTCGTTCAACATTCCCTTTAGCGGAATATCACCAAACTCCGGATCGCCGGAAAAAGCAATTTTATCTGAAAAAGCAATTCTCATTGCTTCGGTAAACAGATAATATTTTTCCCACGACTTCGCATTATATTGACTTAAATCGAAGCCTTCCAGTAACTTCAATATCTGCAGCATCGTTGTCCCGCCTGCACTTGGCATATTGCAGGAGGCAATTTTATGCCCTCTATATGTGCCCCATACTGGTTCGTCGATTGATATTCTGTAGCTCTTGAGATCCGAAAGCTCCATGATGCCTCCGAGATCTTTTAATGTAGAGACGATTGCTTCCGCAATTTCTCCCTCATAAAAGGATTCAATCCCATCCCTTTGAAGAATGCGGAATGTTTTGGCCAGATGTTCCTTTTGGTAGACATCTCCTTCACATAAACACTTCCCGCCTGGCATAAAAAGCTCCCTGGCATGGTCGCCAAGACGGTATTCGAAATTTTTCAATGACTGGTCCATGACCCAGTTAACGTCTACGCCTTTTTCTGCAGCCTGTGCCGCTGGTTCGATCAGTTCCGCAAGTGGTTTTGTTCCATACTCTTTCCTTGCTTCTTCCATGGCTTTTAAAATCCCAGGTACCCCGACCGCAGAAGCATGCGTTGATCTTTTGCGAAAAGGTATAACTTCATCATTTTCATCCAGAAATAGCTTTGAATGTACTGCTGATGGTGCCCTTGTGTGTCCATCAAATATTTTAACGGTCTTGCTCTCGGCATGGTACACCATGAAAAATCCGCTGCCCCCGATTCCTGTCATCATCGGTTCCCCAACGTTCAAGCCAAATTGGATGGCAATGGCGGCATCGATTGCGTTGCCGCCATCCTGAAGGATTTTCTCTCCTGCATCGGTAGCGACCGGATGTGCCGAGGCGGCCATCGATATTTTTCCTGTTGCTGTTTCTCTATCAAGTTGACTCCTGTTCGAGCGAGTTTGGAAATCTTTCCCCATAATCGTTATCCTCCCAAAGTATCTTTTCTGAAGTATGTATAAGTAAAGTACCCGTTAGACCAATATAAGAAACAAGCAAAATAATGGGATTGCGGGTTTGTCGAACGATTGATATACGCAATAACATGTAAAAAGCCAGTCCTAGAATCAGGACTGGCTTGGTATAGCAAGATTAACGATTGTTGTCATTATTCTGTTTTTCAGGTGATACGGCAAATGTGTTGGAAGTATTGCCTAATCCTGGTGTGTCAGCAGGCTGGCTGTCCATTCCCGTTGCATAGGCACCTGCAGCATTCGTTGAGCTTACTGTTGAAGAACTGCTGGATGAAGTCGAATCACTTGCAGAGTTCACCACAGGGTTGTCCATTGCTGTTGTGCCTGCTTCCTTTACTTTTGCCCCAATATCCTTTAACCCCTCAGTAGCCTTTGAAGCTGTGTTCAATGCTTCATTGGATAATGATTTTACATCACCCATCTTGCTGAAAACATCCTCATTCAAGCGCTGGTAAAGGTTTTGAGCATCGCTGATCGCTTCCTTCAAGATGCTGGACGCTTCTTTGAAGCTGCTCATCATCGATTCTTTTACATCAGTAGGATTGTTTTTCACCTCACTGATGACATTCATTGACGTATCTTTTACATTGACTGCTGTATCCTTCAGCTTAGAACGCGTGTTGGAATCGAGCATAGCCAATACGCCGCCGATTGTCGCGCCAATCAGAACGCCCTTCATCAGCTTGCTGTTCGAGCCGCCTGAATAGCTGCCTGAGTATCCGCCGCCCGAAAAGTTATTTGAGTAGGAGTCATTGTTCGCTGTACTCGCGTAAGTTGTTGTACCTGTTGTCGTATCGTAATAAGCATTTTCCGTAGAAGAATTGAAATTTGAATTGTTGTCGGTTGAAGAGGTGAAATTTGAATTGTTGTCCATTGAATTGTTTTCGTTCGGTAGAATATTCTGTGACATAATATAGTTCCTCCTTGGTAAGAATAATTTGTTTTTTTTGTTATGCCTATCTAATTCCCGGATTAGAGAACGGATAAACAGGATATATCTACCTTTTGTCAAGAGGAAAAAATTACCGATAATTTGAAATAGAAAAAGCCTGATCCATTTTATAGTAGATCAGGCTTAAGATATCTTTCTATAGCTATCTCGGTCTCTCACTGGATACAAAACCGAAACTTACATGGTCCTGTACCGGTATCCAGGCACCGATTCCTTGGGTAACGACATTTTTGACAACGATGAATTTTTTGCTGCCTTTTAACATTAGGTAGACTTCACCATATGTGACTTTACCCTTTTCATTAATGGCAGGGGCATATGCATACAGGTAGCCGAGCCTCTTTGGCTGGATATTGTAGATGTGATCCTTCTTCGTTCCTCCACCGACAATCGTTTCGAATGCCAGAGGAAGTCCTGTTTTCTTCGCTGCTTGTAACAGCATCATTTTCTGGACATCTTCCGCGTTCTTAATTTTCGCGGTTAAACCACCTTTAATAACCTTTTGCTGCTCCTGGACATAATGAATTTGATAAATTGCATTGCCGCCTCGATTGTCAAAATAATTCGTATTGATTTTTTGAAATTCCCAGTTTGGCGATGTTTCCGTTGATTCATAAGTCAAAGGCCATTCACCAAGGTAAACAATCGCTCGGTAGCCAATCGCGAACGGTGTGCTGTTGATCGTCGTTTCATTAAGCATCCGGATTAAGTCAGGATTTTCGATTTTCACTTTTGAAGTTTTGATCAAGCTCTTTGTCAGATCACTTGGCTGAAGAAACGGCAAATCCTCTGTCGGATTAGGATAGGTGTTATCCTTTGTTATGTTCGTAACAGAGTTAGGTATCGTATACTTCGCTTTTTCCGCCTGTTTTGGCTGAGGAGCTTTATTCGATTTATCTTCCTTAGCAAATCCAGGTGTTAAAATGGACATCATGAAAACCATCGTCAAGACAAGGATAGCTGCTGTTTTTTTCATGTTGTTGAACTCCTTTCACTACAAGAAACTTATACGTTTGTTTATAGTGTTTTCGGAGTTGCAGTACTTTATCCAAAGTTTAAAAATTTATATTCTGTACGATCTATCTATTTGACAGCACCAGCTTGTTCATCAATTTTTCAAAAAACGGGAAGAAAAATTGAATGAGCGGACCGATCGCGAAAGTTACGATCAGAGTGCCTATTCCAATCGGTCCTTTAAAAATGAAAGCCGCCGACAGGGCAATGACTTCACCCAGTGTTTTCGCTACCATTAAGTTTAGTCCAAATCTTTCCCTTAACGCCATCATGAAATTATCAATGGGAATCAGCGGGAATTTCGCCTGCAGGTAAATGGCCAGGCCGAGACTAAGCGTTACCATACCAAGCAAAAATACCGCAAATTGCTTTATATAACCTGTCACCATTAATTCGTCAAACACTCGCAAAATCCAAAAATCGATTAAAACTCCGGTGATGAGCAGCGTTATGACGGCTGCAACATCCGGTCTTCTTTTTACCAGGGCTGCATTCACAAAAATCAAAATGATTCCGACGATGACGACCCAGCTTCCAGGTGTAAGTCCGACTGTTTCCGAAAGCCCAACGTTTAAAGCATCCCAGGCACCTGTACCCAATCCTGCTTTGATGGTCATCGATATTCCAAATGAAAGAATCGTCAACCCAATGATAAAAAATAGCGCGCGATAAAAAAAAGCCATGATTAAATCTCCTTCTAAATAACGATTGAACAAACCCTGTCAAAAAGCGAAAAAAGAACCCTGTCCTCTCAGAACAGAGTTCATTGATTCTATTATATTAAAGCAGGTAAAATCCAATACCCATTATAACATAGGCGCCTAAAAGTGTAAGTCCCTCAAACCAGTTTGTTTCCCCATCATTCGCAATACTGATCATCAACAGAACTGATACCGCCATTGAGATCATCTCAGGCATTGAGAAAACAAGCGGCATTTTCGTTTCAAATAATAAAGAAACAAGAACGAGCAGCGGGGCCACGAACATGGCCACTTGCAATGTAGAACCAACTGCGATTTCCACTGCGACATCCATTTTATTTTTATAGGCCATGATAATCGCTGATGCGTGCTCTGCTGCGTTACCAACAATGGCAACGATAATAACCCCGATGAACAATTCCGACCAGCCGAATGACTCACCGACGGCTTCAAAAGTGTGGACAAGATTTTCCGCTACATAAGCGACAGCTACTGTTGCGGCTAATAGAATCATGATTGCCTTGCCTTTGCCCCATTCTGGTTCTTCATCATGGTGCGCAGCGCCCTCAGTATTAGGCTGATATACCCCGCGGTGGGTTACAAGCTTGAAGAAAAGAGCCGCCAAATATAAAGCAATCAATATAATCGATACACCGACACTCAGGTTCAGCGTTTCGGTTTTATCCATTTGCATTGAAAAAACCTCTGGAATGACGAATGCAACGATTACAGCAAACATCAGAAGTGCTGAGTTATGTCTTGCATCATATACATTGAAATGCTGTCGTTTGTACTTTAATCCTCCAATAAAGAAGGAAAGTCCTGCCACGAGCAGCAGGTTGCCCAGTACAGAACCTGTAAGGGAAGCAAGTACCACACCTACAAGACCCGCTTTTAAGGCGAAAATAGAGATAATAAGTTCTACCGCATTTCCGAAAGTAGCATTCAGCAATCCCCCAATACGAGGGCCAGTTACGATTGCCAAGCTTTCTGTAGCTCTTCCCATGTAGCTCGCCAATGCGATTATGGTCAAGCAGTAAATGATAAATAACATGATACTTGGCCAATGCATCAATGTCCCGATAACAGACAACGGGACACCGACAAATGTTAAAATCATAAAAATCTTATTTGCCATCATTTAATCCTCACAATTCATTTTTAAATTTCATAAAAATCGTTGAAGCAATTAGCCGCGTACGATTTCGAATGTTTCTTCCACTTCAATGCTGCCAATCACAGATTGGACCATGGAACAGTTTTTCCTTGTCAGCACCATGGCTTTTTCAATTTTCTTTTCATCAAGATTGTTTCCTTCAATGCGGAAATGCACAGTGATTTTGCTCACTCTGCTAGCTTCTTCTTCAATGCGTTCTGCCTCGGCTGTAATATGTATATCTTTAATTTCCATTCGCATTTTTTCCAACACCTTGCGCAGAACGCCGCCGCTGCATACTGCAACCGAAGAGACAAGCAGCTGGTAGGGTCTGAATCCATATTGGTCATCACCGGCAACATCCAGCCTACCAAAGCCTACTTCCGTGTAAAAGCCTACATCTGGTTTCATTTTAAATTCCATCTCGTTATCACCCTTTATATGTATTCATAGCGGAAATACTCAATTTAGAAAAATTTACCGCATTTGCTCATAAAGAGATTACACTATTTTTTCCCTTAATTAAACTAAAAAAACATTGCACTTGAAATTTTATAGCTATAACATCTATAGAAGTACAAATCATCAGTCAGGAGATTTTCAAATGAATATCAGCATAAAGCTTCGTTTCTGGATTTTGGTCATTATTGTGGCTATCTCCGGGTTCTCGCAGGGGATGCTGCTTCCCTTGATTGCGATTATTTTTGAACAGGATGGCGTATCGTCATCAATGAATGGTTTGCATGCCACAGGATTATATATAGGTATTTTGATTGCTTCACCATTAATGGAAGCGCCACTGAGGCGATTTGGCTACAAACCGATCATATTAATTGGCGGATTGGCAGTGGCTGTTTCCCTTGCCTTGTTCCCGTTATGGCAGTCTTTCTGGTTTTGGTTCCTTTTAAGGCTTGCCATCGGGATTGGCGACCATATGCTACATTTTGCCACACAGACCTGGATCACATCCTTTTCCCCAAAAGAAAGAATCGGCAGGAATATATCGATTTACGGTCTGTTCTTTGGCCTTGGTTTTGCAGCCGGTCCATTGATGACCCGTTTTCTTGAGGTGAGCACAACATTGCCGTTCATTATTTCATCCGCTGTCAGCCTTGCTGCCTGGCTGATTGTCTGGTTGTTGAAAAATGAGCGTCCAGAACACGATCTGGAGAGCACTTCATTTTTCGGGACGATGAAACGGTTTGGAAAAGTATTTAAATATGCCTGGGTGGCGTTTCTTCCGCCTTTTGCATTTGGATTTTTAGAAGCGAGTCTGAACGGGAATTTCCCTGTTTATGCGATGAGGTCTGGAATTGGAGTAGAAGCTGTTGCCATTCTGCTGCCCGCTTTTGCCACAGGGGGCATTCTCTCCCAGCTGCCACTGGGGATTCTCAGCGACAAGCTTGGCAGGAGAACGGTTTTAATTACGATTACACTGTCTGGATTTATTTGCTTTACCGCCGCAGGGCTTTTGGAAGACTCCACAACAGGCTTGCTGATTTGCTTCTTCCTGGCAGGAACGGTTCTTGGATCCACTTTTTCACTCGGCATCAGCTATATGGCCGATTTGCTTCCTAAACAGCTCTTACCGGCAGGAAACCTGATGTGCGGGATCTTTTTCAGCTTTGGCAGCATCAGCGGTCCATTCATTGGTGGTGTAGCGATCGAACTATTAAAAGGAATCAGCTTTTTCTATGTCGTCAGCACAATGCTGCTGCTTATTTTCATCGCACTTGTAACAGTCCGGCCTGAAGGTTCATCCCAGCACGAACCAAAGTCAGCCTGAGCTTATATAGAAGAAGAGGCTGACTATCAGGTGGAATAACACCGACCGGATATTGGCTCCTCATCTATTTCTGTTTATATTTTGCGATAAAAAATGAATATAGAAAACTGAGTTGATTGGAGTGGAAGGCGCGTAGACTCCT
>NZ_JBALQL010000003.1:104992-152071 GCF_036964885.1 Bacillus sp. JJ1122
AAAGCGAAGCGCCTGGAACGGAAATCAACGGACCAATTTTAGAAGATAACCTAAAAAAAGAGGGTGCCCAAAAGTTTATACCTTTTGGGACACCCTCTTTTTTACTGCTTTTCGTACTGGCCGATTCACAAGCACGATTCCCGCTACCACTAAAATCAATCCAGCAATAACAAAATAATGCAATGGTTCCTCGAGCAGAATCGAAGATAAAATCACGCCGAATACCGGCACTAAAAATAAATATAAGGAAACTTTTCCGACCTGATTGTATTTCATGACGTTATTCCATAAAATAAAGCCCGCCGCTGACAGGAATGCCAGGTATACAAGCATCAGGATCGATTTCAGGTCAAAACTGAATGGCACCAGCCCTACAGAAAACCCGCCAATTGCAATAAGGCCAATCGAACCCAAAATCATCTGATAGGCCGTCATATAAATGACTTCCATTTTCGCGCTGCCTTGCTTGGCAAGAATGTTGCCATACGCCCCAGCAAGCATGGCCAGCATCAACAGGATTTCACCTATTCCGAAGTGGATCTCATATTCTCCATTCGGCCAGTTGGCAAAAACGACACCGGTGAAGCCAATCATCAGCCCGGCGACCTTTAAACGGTTCATCCTGTCATCGGGATAAAGCAAATGGGCCAGGAGAATTTGAAAAAATGAGGTAGTCCCAGCAATAATGGAGCCTTGAATGCCAGTTGAGTAACTGAGTCCGATATAAAACAGGACATATTGCAGGAAGGTCTGAAACAATCCAATCTTTAATAACGGCAGAGTCGTATCCGGCCTGAACTTCATATCCCTTTTCAGCAACAGGAACAAAATGAGGATCAGAATTCCGGCAAGCAGGAAACGGTAACCTGCAAACAGCATCTGTTCACCCATCTCTTCCGGCCTGATATCAAGGCTCTTGTAGCTTAATTTTATAAACGGAAAAGCACTCCCCCAGAGGAGAGTAGCCCCAGCTGCCGATACTGCGATTCCCAGCGGGTGGGTGAAGAAGTCTTTAGTTGTCATCAATATGTCTCCTTAGGCTATAGCATAATTCTTTTATAAATCATATATTGTATGGTAACATAATAGTGAAAACTATATGTATCATTTGCTCTGGCTTTTCGCTGTCATCATTCCGATGACAGCTTTCGTGTTTTTTAAGGGTATTGATTGTGATTATTAGTATCAATTAGGTGTTGAAAAGGAGGAGAGAAACATGGCTCAGGGAGCGAATGCCTTGATGAAGCAAAAGTCTGTTCCTGAAGTTAGTTTAATGGAAAGAATAAAGCCGCATGCGGAACTTATTGCCGCTATTATCAGCGGATTATTGATTGCTCTTGGCTGGATCCTCAGTAAAGGAGACTCAGAGACAGCCTCCGTTACAGCTTTCATCCTCGCTTATGTGATTGGCGGGTTTGCGAAAGCGAAAGAAGGCATTGAAGCAACGATCGAGGAAAAAGAACTGAATGTGGAAATGCTGATGATTTTTGCTGCGATTGGCTCTGCCATCATTGGTTACTGGACGGAAGGCGCTATTTTGATCTTTATTTTTGCGATGAGCGGCGCACTGGAAACGTACACAATGAACAAGAGCCACAAGGAAATCTCCTCACTAATGGAACTTCAACCTGAGGAAGCGTTGAGAATTACAAACGGTACAGAGGAAAGAATTCATGTCTCAAAACTGACAATAGGCGACTTGATTTTAGTTAAGCCGGGAGAAAGAATTCCCTCCGACGGCAAAGTCGCTAAAGGGCAGACAACGATTGACCAGGCCGCAATCACCGGAGAATCGATTCCCGTATCCAAGGATGCAGGCGACGATGTTTTCGCAGGAACGGTGAACCTGACAGGCTCGCTTACCGTCGAAATTACAAAGCCTAATAATGAAACATTGTTTCAGAAAATCATTCAGCTTGTACAGAACGCACAGAGTGAAAAGTCCCCTTCCCAGCTTTTTATCGAAAAATTTGAAGGAACCTATGTGAAGATTGTGCTCGCAGTCGTTGTGCTGATGATGTTTGTTCCCCACTTCCTGCTCGGATGGAGCTGGACTGAAACCTTTTATAGAGCCATGATTTTGCTCGTCGTAGCATCGCCATGTGCATTGGTTGCTTCAATCATGCCGGCAACTTTATCTGCCATTTCCAATGGTGCCAAGCACGGAATCTTATTTAAAGGCGGCGTCCATCTGGAAAACCTGAGCCATTTAAAGGCGATTGCTTTTGATAAAACTGGCACGCTGACTAAGGGTAAGCCTGAAGTAACCGACTTGATCGTTGCCGACGGGCTCACTCGCGATGAAGTCCTGCTAAAAGCAGCCTCCATTGAGAGCCACTCCAACCATCCGCTTGCAAATGCGATCGTTAAGTTTGCAAAGGATACTCTTGGCAAGGAGCTTATTCATCCAGAGAGCATTGAAGATGTATCTGGATGGGGTGTAAAAGCCCATTATGAAAACGAGGACTGGAAAATTGGCAAAGCGGATTTTGTCGGCCGATCAGCTGCTGAGGCATTTGCTGATGGGGTTTCATTGAAACTTGCCGGTGAAGGCAAAACGATTGTATTCATCGAACGGAACGGTGAGCTTGCAGGTTTGATGGCCTTAAAAGATATTGTGCGCGAGGAAACAAAACATGCCATCGACCTGTTAAAATCAGAAGGAATCTTTACGGTCATGCTTACTGGGGACAGCAGGAACACCGCAAAAGCAATTGCTGCTGAGAGCCATGTGGATGAGCATATCGCAGAATGTCTGCCTGAAACGAAAGTAGATGAATTGAAGAAGCTGAAGGAACGGTTTGGCAATGTGGCGATGGTTGGCGACGGCATCAATGATGCACCTGCCCTCGCAACGGCTAATGTCGGAATCGCCATGGGTGAAGGTTCAGATGTCGCGCTTGAAACAGCAGATGTAGTCTTGATGAAAAACGACCTGCCGAAAATTGCCGAAGCGATCAATCTTTCCCGTCGAATGAACAGAATCGTCAAACAGAACGTCGTCTTCTCGATTCTCGTCATCATAGTGCTGATCGCCTCAAACTTCCTGCAATTTCTCGACTTGCCATATGGTGTAATTGGCCATGAAGGCAGCACGATCCTGGTTATTTTGAATAGCTTACGTTTATTGAAATAAGAAAAGCGCAAGCGCCTTGATCAGCCCTGACAAGCGCTGGCCGACTAAAATCGCCACGTCCTGTTGCAACGTCGGCACTAGAACATCGTGTTAGTCGAAGGGCCGACCGGTGAAGTCGTTCTTTGACTTCATTGGGCGGACCGAAACGACTCGAGGGGCTAGGCGCTGGAGCTAGACAAAAAAAATCCCGCTCGGCAAAATGTGCCAGCGGGAATTTTTTTTAGTGATATCCATTTGATCCATTCGCAGAGCCTGATGTTTTCTGCTTCGGATTGCTCTTGTTTCCTTTTTGTTTCGTGCCGCCGTCTTTTTTCGTTTTCTTGGTCATCGTGTAATCCCCCTTGATATAAGTGAGGTACTTGCCTCCCTTATATCTTCCGCAAAAAACAGACTGCTTACCGCGGAAATATAAGGATATAGGGAACGGGAATACTTGTCCTGAAAACCAATTTGCCTTCATTAAGACAGGATTCCTGGGAACCGGTGGAAAGCTGTCTTAATGAAAGGTATTCGGACTGGATTCTGGGAAATACCTTAAAGCTGTCAAAATCCTAGCTACTTTCGGACAGGAATCAAGCAAACCTTCCCGTAGCTGGCAGAATCACAGCTTCATTCGGACAGGAATCAGCATCCAGCCTTCTTCTCACTGAAATAAGCATTGATTTCTCCACCAATGATAATGATATAAGCAGAAAAATAAAGCCAAAGCATAAGGACGATGATGGCGCCAATGCTGCCGTAAGTAGCGGTATAGGATGCAATATTGCTGACGTAGTAAGAGAAGCCGATGGAAACAATCACCCAGCCTGCTGTCGCAAAGACAGATCCAGGCACGCCACTGATGCAGGTCAGCTTTTTGTTAGGTGCAATCCAGTACAAGCCCAGAAAAACGATAAAAAGAATCAGGACACTGATCAGCCAGCGAAGCATATTCCATACATGGATAAACTCTTCCCTTAAGCCAAGATTAGCAAAGAGCCAAATGCCAATTTCTTTTCCAAACACAGGGAGAATCAAAGCAACTAGAAAAACAAAGATCATCGCAAAGGTCAGTATGACGGCCATCAATCGGCTTACGATGAACGATCTCGTTTCTTTTACCCGGTAAGCTCTGTTAAAGGCTGTTACAATGGCATTTATTCCATTGGAGGCAGTCCATATGGTCGCAATCAGACCGAAAGATAATAGCTTGCCGTCCTTTTGCATAATATCCGCAAGGCTGTTCCTGATTAAATCCATTGTCTCTCCAGGGGCGTAATCGTCAAAAAAAGCAAGAATATCAACCTCGGTAATCGGCAGATACGGTACCAGCGTCACCAGGAAGATCAATAACGGAAATAAGGAAAGCAACAAGAAGTATGCAAGCTGGGCAGCAAGTGCCGGAACATCATCCTCCTGAATCCTGTGCCACATTTGCCTGAAAAATGATAAATCAACCATTGATTCACCTCACCGTATGCTTTCCTTTGATCTAAATAAGGGCTTGTTTAAAGTTCATTTCCATCTATATGCGACGGACTTTGGTCAGATGCCGCAATTTTCCGCAACGTTTCCTTTGTCCCTTTTACAAGCTCAGTGACCTGTGGTGGAACATCCCTGATTTCCTCTACTTTTTCTGTAATAAAAGCAACGTCCTCTGTTACTTGTTCCACTGTTGACCGGACTTTATTCGCTACATCCTTGATATCTTCAAATAATTCTTTTGGATGATTAACTGCGTACGCTACGCCGCTTGATACTTTGCTGAAATCTTCTTTAACACCGTCGCGGGTCGATTTATCCAAAAGACTTACAGCCCCTCCTGCTAACGCTCCTAAAACCATACCCATCCAAAATCTCCTCGAACTCATGTCCTTCTCCTCCTAAATAGTTTTGTCCTGATGCAGACATTCAGACTTGCCTGCTTCCTATCTAACATTTTCCACGATTGCCATTGCTTCATGCAAGTCTAAGAGGACTTTTTTGTAAATTCGTTTTTTTGTTAAGGATGTTTTTATAAACTTTGTTGCTTTGAATAAGTTGATTTCAAGCAGTCCTTATAAACAACAAACTTTTAGAAGTGTACATTGAGCGATTCGGATGCAATCAAGGATAAGAGGAAACAGCGATGACGCTAAGCGCTTAACTATAAATCCAGCCTTTCAGTGAGAGGGATTTGTAATTGACTTTTCTAAGTGAACATGGAAAGATGATTGTACAACCCTTGAAAGGATGAACGGAGTGGACTTAACTAAAAATTCACCTGAAAACGTGGAATTCATGATTGAAAAAATTAAAGAAAAGCTTAATGTCATGAACATCGGCGCTATCAAGTCATCGCACTTTGACGGCGAAATGTATGAAGAACTTGTAGAGATCTACGAGATGATTATGAAAAAGAATAATTTCAGCCCGAACGAGTTGCAGGCAATTGCAGAAGAGCTGGGCAATTTGAGAAAGCAATAATGGATGACAGGCGCCAAATCAGGTGCCTGTTTTTATGTGAATGAAAAATATCTCAGAAAATGTCTAAACTTTATAGTTTCCACTATTCATATAATGTTATAAGATAGGTTTATTACTTTTCAAGGGAGTGAAGACCGTGAAGAAGCTTAGAACTTCAGCCCTGAGCCTGCTCCTGCTGTTTACTTTCTTACTCACCCACGGAACGCTTCCTGCTGAAAAAGTTAAAGCATTTGGCACAAAAACGAAAGCAATCCTCCTAGTGGATAAGGCCGCAGAAGACCTTCCCGAACCAGATACCAGTGATAAAAAAGCATTTACCATTTTTTATCCCATTGTTGCTCTCCTTTTTATACAGTCCTATATTAGCAGACGTATTCCTGCAAATGCCTTTACCACTTTTTTCGCCTTTCTGACGGCTGTGTTTTATCAATCCAATTATGTGATCAAGCCTCTGAGATTTTAAGCAATCTTAAAATCAAAGGAGGAATGAATCATGTGGTTTCGTTTTCTGATGATCGGCTTCTTTTCACTGACGGCTTCAAGCTTTTTGCTTTACCAGGGAATTGAGTTTTATCATGCGTTTATTGATTTGTTTAAGCAAAGTAAATAAAATGGATTTAAAAGAGGGTGTCCCGAAAGTATCTTGGGACACCCTTTTATTGTAACTGTTGAGGCTCAGTTGATTTGTGTGGGAGATGATGAAAAAACCCAACTGCCAGCTATTTCATCATTCTTCTAGGTGCGTCGAGTGAGGGTACTATAACAACTCGGAAGCCTTTTTTCTCCTTGAGTTGTTCTCGGAACCCTTCTCATAACAACTCGGCGACCTTTTTTTCTCCTGGAGTTGTTCTCGGAACCCTCTTCATGACAACTCGGAGGCCTTTTTTCTCCTTGAGTTGTTCTCGGAACCCTTCCCATAACAACTCGGCGGCTTTTTTTCTCCTGAAGTTGTTCTCGGAAGCCTTCTCATGACAACTCGGAAGCTTTTTTCTCTTCGAGTTGTTCTCGGAATTGTAAAAAAGGATAATTTTATGAACGTATTGGGGGTATGTGTGAGGAAATCGAGAAGTATTTGTTACAGTATTTAAATACGAAAAAAGGCTCCCCTCGTTACCGAGGAGAACCTTAATATTAGTCTTCTTTTCGTTCAACAGCATGTCCGCCGAATTCGTTTCTTAATGCGGCAACGACTTTTCCTGTGAATGTATCGTCTTCTAATGAACGGTAGCGCATCATTAATGACAATGCGATGACTGGTGCAGCTGTCTGCAGGTCAAGTGCTGTTTCAACTGTCCATTTTCCTTCGCCAGATGAATGCATCACACCTTTGATGCTTTCTAGCTTAGGCTCTTTCGAGAATGCGTTTTCCATCAGTTCCATCAGCCAGCTGCGGATAACGGAGCCGTGGTTCCATACGCGTGAAACTTCTTTATAATCGTAATCGAATGGGCTTTTCTCAAGGATTTCAAAGCCTTCAGCGATTGCCTGCATCATGCCGTATTCGATTCCGTTGTGGACCATTTTCAGGAAGTGGCCGCTTCCGACCTTGCCTGTATAAAGGTAGCCATTTTCAATTGAAATGTCCTTGAAGATTGGCTCAACATGCGCGAACACTTCAGCATCGCCGCCGATCATTGTACATGCACCGTTTCGGGCACCTTCCATGCCGCCGCTCGTACCAACATCCATGAACTGGATGCCTGATGCTGAAAGTTTTTCTGCACGTCGCAATGTATCCTTGTAGTTTGAGTTTCCGCCGTCGATCAGAACATCTCCAGCCTCTAGATGTGGGATGAATTTTTCAATTACCTGGTCGATCAGGTCTCCAGCAGGGATCATCAGCCAGATGACACGTGGTGTTGGCAGCATTTCCACCATTGCTTTATAATCAGCGGCAATTTCAGCCCCTTTAGCTTCAATATTTTTCATTGCTTCCGGATTGATATCATTTGCCACAACTTTATGGCCGTTTTCCATTAAATTCAGTACCAAATTAAAGCCCATTTTTCCAAGGCCAACCATTCCAAGTTTCACGTAGATGCACTCCTTTTTTGTTATAACCAGATAGTATCAAATATTTTTTCATATGTATAGGTAAATGTGAAAATTTTTTTCACCGTTTTTAAACGCACGAAAAACATCTTTCCAAATCAATACCTCTTAATTGAAATAGCCTCCCGGATTTTTTGCAGATTGCCTAGTGTTTCTTCCTGTTTCCTGACGGATACCGCTACATGCAGAACATCAATCAAGCTAAGCTGCACAAGTCTTGAGGCAAGGGCTTCCGACCGAAAATAAGTTTCCCGTGACGTTGTATATAAGACATAGTCCGCTTCCTTCGTCAAAGGAGATTTATAGTGATTGGTAATGGCGATTGTCACTGCACCATTAGCTTTTGCAATCCTTAGTGCTTCTATGACATCTTTATTACTGCCGCTATGAGAAATTCCGATCGCAGCCTGGCCAGGACCAAGCAATGCAGCCGAAATAATTTGCTGATGGCCGTCACTGTGAGCGTGGCAGTTGATGCCTGTCCTCAAAAATTTGTGATAGGCATCCATCGCGATTGCCGATGATCCTCCTGAACCGTAAAAATCGATTCTCGTTGCACGGCTTAATGTTTCCACGATCTTTTCAAGTACCTGACCGTCCAGCAGATTCAACGTATCCTTAATGGCCTCAATGTGCCCGGTGAAAACTTTTTCCGCAAGAGTGAGGACCTCATCCTCTTCCTTGATTTCTTCATGGATATTCTTGATTGGCTCCACCACTTCGCTTGCAAGGGCGATTTTAAAAGCCTGATAGCCGCGGAATCCAAGCCGTTTACAGAAGCGGAATATGGTTGCTTCAGCGACTGAACTGTTCTCTGAGAACTCGGTGATCGACAGGTGGATAATTTCCTGCGGGTTTTTCAATATATAATCCGCCACTGCTTTTTCCTTGGAAGACAGTGAGGAGTAGATTGCTTTTATTTTAACAATGACATTTTGTGTACTTAACTCGCCAGCCATTCTTTTAGCCCCCTTTTAACCACCTTTATTTTATCAAATTATTTTTAAGTTTATTTAGCATTGGTGAAAATTTTTTTCATCTTCTATCAAAAAATAGAGCCTAAACTGGTATTGGCTCTATTTTACATGATTAATCTTCCTGCTCTGTTAAAATTACCGGGCCATCCTTCGTAATCGCGATGGTGTGCTCATACTGGGCTGACAGCTTTCCGTCCACAGTCCTTGCTGTCCAGCCGTTGCTATCCATTTTCGTTTTCCATTCCCCGATGTTGACCATTGGTTCAATTGTGAAAACCATGCCTTCTTTAATCCTCGGGCCTCTTCCAGGTAATCCGTAGTGTGGCACATCCGGCTTCTCATGAATGACCGTTCCGATTCCATGTCCGATGAATTCACGCACGACAGAAAAACCTTCCGCTTCCACATACGACTGGATGGCGTGACCAATGTCTCCGATGCGGTTTCCAGGAACAGAAGCCGCAATCCCGCGATATAATGCTTCTTTCGTCACATCAAGCAGCCTTTGTGCCTCTTCGCTTACCTCACCGACAGCATAACTCCACGCAGAGTCCGCAAGTGCCCCGTTCAGGTTCACCACCATATCAATTGTGACGATGTCGCCTTCTTTTAACGGTTCTTTGCGCGGAAAGCCGTGGCACACTTCATCATTGATGCTTGCACATGTTGCATATTTATAGTCACGGTAGCCCTTTTGCTGCGGAGTAGCTCCATGCCTTTTTAAATAATCTTCAACGAATTCGTCTATTTCCCAGGTCGTTACACCGGGTTTAATGAAAGTACGAAGCTTTTTATGGACAGAAGCGAGCAATTTGCCGGCTTCCTTCATCTTCTCGATTTCACGTGCCGATTTTAAAACAATCATTCTTTCATCTCCCTGATTCATACAATCTGATTCTATATTATCTTATACAATGTTTTTCGCAAAATGAACATTAAATTCCACGTGTCGCTATGTAATGAGTTGAAATTTGTTTGAAAGATGATTTTCAACTGAAATCTTGTAGTTTAATTACGAGTAATGGTAATCAACTAATTTTTTACAAGAAATTTAGTTATATATATATGTAAGTAAATTTCAACCAAGTGATGGTGTGAACTTTTTTCTGGCGAAGTTCACAATTTTTTCGCGAAAATAAATTTTTTCCAGAACTGGAAATTCCGAGTGATATTTACCAATTCTAGCTCACAAGAAAACCCTTCTCCGAGTGCAGAAGGGTTTTCAGCTAAGGGTTTATTTTAACAAATTCAATGATTCTCGATTGAAGGCTGGAATATCCTTCGGCTCTCTGCTAGTGACCAGCTGGTTTTGGCAAACGATCACTTCTTTGTCTTGATATTTCGCGCCAGCATATTCCATGTCTACACGAATGGATTTATAGCCGGTTGCGTCTCTGCCTTCAAGTGTTTTTGCTGTTAGTAGCAGCTGCGGGCCGTGGCAGATCGCGAATACAGGTTTTTTTGCATCCATAAATGATTTCGCGAATTGGACGAAGCGCTCATCTTCACGGAGCTGGTCCGGAGAGAATCCTCCCGGGATAAATAAGGCATCAAAGTCTTCTGGGCTCACATTGTCGATGGATTCATCAATTTTTACTTCTGCTTTCTTCTGCTTGCCAGTGACTGTTTTTCCTTTTTCCTTTTCAATTGTCATCACTTCATGTCCAGCTTCTGTAAAAGCCCTTGATGGCTCAAGATATTCGGAGTCCTCAAACATTTCGGTTATTAAGCAGGCAATCTTTTTAGACATATGATCAACATCTCCTTATATAAGACTTTATCTCCACTATTAAAGTTTCCCTCTTCTGTCTGACTAAAACATCTTTTACACATCCATTATCTAGGATAAAAGTAATTCTAAAGAACTATATTAGATAAAAATAAAAAATATCATTTTATATTTTTTTTAATCCTCTATAATTTAAAGTAGGACATCAATAGGGAGAGAAGGAGCACCATGAATATAAACTATGTAAACGTAATGGAAGAAGTGGTTTCTACTCTTGTCAATGTTTTGATGATGAGTCCTGATTACCAGACTTTTTGTAATTGTTCAAAGTGCAGGAATGATATCATCGCCATTAGCCTCAATACACTGCCAAGCCATTATGTCACAACCGAAGATGGCCGAAAAATGGTATTTGAGCAGCTAAATACCCAGGAAAACAGAGCCTGGATTAATAAAAGAATCATCAGCGCAATTCATTTGGTTGGAAAATATCCGAAGCATTAAGTAAAAATAGTTAAATCCATGTGGTTGGAAATATCCAAGCATTAAGCAAAAATAGTAATATCTCTGTGGTTGGAAAATATCCGAAGCAATAGTAAACAAAAATAGCAAACGGCTTCCCGCAAATGGGAAGCCATTCTTTTTATAAAATATCATATTATATCGATTTCGTATCCATACGCCGGGCGAAATCAACGAACCGGAATTTGTCGGGACGGTGCCTGGATTCTGTATATTGGAATTGGGTAGCGTCATCGAAGTAGATATAATTCTTTACGACAACGATGGCATGATAACCTTCCATATCCAGTTGCCTACGGTCTTCCTCGCTTGGTTCCTCAACAGTGAATTCCTTTTTGGCAAAGCTGATCTTTTTTTCAAGCTTCTTCTCGATATATTCAAAAATGGAATTTTGACAGTTTTCCATTGTTAGTCCAGGCACAAATCTCTCCACAAGAAAATCCTTATCAAGGATGATCCTCTCTCCATCGATAAGCCTTACTCTTGTTACCTTCCAGACTTTCTCATCAACATCGACATGCAGTTCTTTGGCAATTTCCCGTCCAGCCATCTCCAATGTAAAGTCCTCAACATTCGTTTCAGCGTTTCCTCCCAGATTCCCGGCAAGTTCTTTAAAGCTGACAAGCCCGGAAATCGGGAACTGATGTCTTTTTAAATCCAGAACCAGAGAGCCCTTTCCGCGAATCTTCTGGATAAATCCATTCTGCGCAAGCAAATTCAATGCTTTGCGAATTGTCTCCCTCGAAGTTTTATAGCTTTCAGCGAATTCATTTTCTGATGGCAGGATGGTTTTCGGCTGATAATGGCCATCCTGAATCAGTCTCGAGATCTCTTCATATATCAACAAATACTTTTTCTGCATCTTATTCCCCCATGCCTATACTGATTGCTATCATTTTACCTTTTTTTCCGTGTTTTGAGAACAATTGCGGTGCTAAAGGCTCTAGTTAGATGGTTCTGTTAAGGTTCTTTGTGACTACTTGGGCTGAAAATGTAATTGAAGAATGGGAAAAGCCTGAATCTGAAATAATGCTTACAACGAGGATTTTCTACCTGAACCCTATAATAAATTGGACATTCATTATCACGATCCTCAGACTTAAAATTATCTTGTATAATGTCGATATAAAAATGAACAATGGATATTGCACTAATTTTCCCAAGTTGTTCGCAGCAAAAACTTCAATAAAGTACACTATGGGAAAACTAAATTGGTTATAATTGTTCTGTAAGCTGTTCTTAATATGGAACTATTTTAAATGATTTGTTATTATATAAATATAAATTGATAAGGTGTGGATAACTTTGATCGGTGAACGAGTAAAAAGACTTCGACAGGAAAAGAAAATGTCGCTATCAGAACTGGCAGAACAGGCTGGCGTTGCGAAATCATATTTAAGCTCTTTGGAGCGAAATCTTCAAACAAACCCGTCCATTCAATTCTTAGAGAAAATTGCTGCTGTCCTTCATATACCTGTAGACCATTTAATCCATGAACAGCCAGACAAAGAAAATATGGATTCTGATTGGGTGAAGCTTGTTAAAGAGGCAATGGATTCTGGAATTTCCAAAGACCAGTTCCGAGAGTTTTTAGAATTCAATAAATGGAAACTTGATAATAAATAAGTTTAAATGGATAGCCTGTAAAAGCTGTCCATTTTTTTCACCCTTTTAACGGTGCAAAAGGTACCCACCTTTCCGCACGCAGCAGTAAGTATGCCGGGAGGGAGCTAGGAGTAGATGGGAGGGGAACTCACTATTTAAGGTTAACATTTCCCCAAAAATAAAAAGCACCTCAAAGAAGAGCTGCTTGATCAAATTTTTATATTATATGTAGGTTTTACAGCTCAGTACCAGCTGATTGGCTATTGAAGTTCTTTAAAAACTCGCGGATTTCCTCTTTCTTCAAGCCCATTTCCAGTGCTTCCATGATTAACTGCATCCATTCTGTATCCAGTTCTTCGAAAATTGCCTTCTCACTAATCAATTTCTTCCCCCCAAAATACTATTTGTATTCCAGGCAGTCCGGCCATCATAGTACATTGCACCTTAGATCCGTGACTTTGCGTCCTAGTTTTTCAACAAGTTTGCCTTTTTCTGTGCCTTTTATCATATCCTTAACTCCCAATATCATTGTATATGGTTCTTTTTATTTATAATGTAGGTATTTGTCGGTTACTTTTTATCGATTATTTCTGTTTTTTTCCACTAAATTACAAAAACATGTGTTGTTTTGTTTAGTTTTCAGAAATTTCAAGCATTTTTCGAGGCTTTTTTGTCATATTTTATCCCTAATTGTTGAACAGTTTTTTTATTCTTACCCCCAAAAATTATTGGCGGACTCATTAATAGTCGTTTCTTTTTTATATGGAGCGTTATTCCATCGATTTAAAATGGTCACTTTTTCAAGAGACACAGCTTGAAAAAAGGGATATCTAGTTAAATCGTGACCACAAACAGGGCAAAGCCACTCCCCTGCTTCACTGCTGCTATACGATGGACGATTGCACCGATCACAGTGTTTCCTGTACATACCCTTCAAAACCTCCTGGGTCAATCAAATTGGCGTCTTTGTTCTTAATAAAGTATAGTTCAATAGAATCATTTATGAAAAAGTCTGAAAAATGCCGAATAATCCCAAAAACTCAAGGAAATCGTTCGTTTTAAAGAATATGCTTTGTTTTCCATACATTTACGTATTTTTAAAAGAACTTAGTTGTTCGTTATAATGAATTGATGAATTGATTTAAGGAGAATAACAATATGATGGTTGGCGAGAAAATTAAAATTTTGCGGACAAGAAAAAAGTACTCGATCACTGAGCTATCTGAAAGAGCAAAGGTGTCGAAATCCTATCTTAGTTATATTGAAAGAGGCATCCAGAAGAATCCCTCCATGCAAGTTCTCACTCGTCTGGCCAAAACCCTGGATACTACAGTTGAATATTTAACGGGGCAAGAGAAACAAGTTAACAAGAATGGTATTCCAATTGATCAGGAATGGCTCTTGCTTGTTGATGAAGCGATAAAAAACGGGATCAGCAAAGAAGATTTTTCCTTTTATTTAGACTTTGTGAAATTCAAGAAACAAATGAATCACGAGAAATGATAGCAAAATCAAACTATACTTATAGTTCCTCAGTCACCCTCCCATCCATCTTTTTGTTACTTATAAAATACAACTGAGCCAATCGATTTATACCAATTTTTATTATTTAATGTATTGACACCATTCTGCTTCAAATTCATCGCAGTTTAGTTCCTTCATAAAAAATCCATCTGTAAACAGCGACATAAAAAAAGAACCAGCTCATGACTGGTTCTTTTTGATCTATTTTGCCAGGCTGACAGCGATTAGCGCTCCCACCCTGGCATTATTTTTGATAAGGGCAATATTCGCAGCAAGACTCTTTCCTTCTGTTAATTCTTTTATTTTTCTAAGCAGGAACGGAGTAACTTGTTTGCCGCCGATTTGATTTTCCTTCGCTTCTGCCAGTGCTTTTTCTATGACTCGATTGATGTGGCTTTCCTCAAGAGCATAATCTTCGGGAATCGGATTTGCCACCACGACGCCCCCATTCAGTCCCAGCTCCCATTTAGTCCGAATCATATCTGCAACTTCAGCGGTCGTATCCAGGCGGAAATTCACCTTGAATGGACTCGTCCTCGTATAAAACGCAGGCAATGTGTCCGTTCCAAATCCCACGACTGGAACTCCGTATGTTTCCAGATATTCAAGTGTCAAGCCAATGTCCAGAATCGACTTCGCACCGGCACAGACAACGGCTACATTCGTGTTTGCCAGTTCCTGAAGGTCAGCGGAAATATCCATCGTCACTTCTGCCTCGCGATGCACTCCCCCAATCCCTCCGGTGACAAATACTTCAATTCCGGCAAGCTCAGCGCAAATCATCGTAGCCGCAACTGTGGTCGCTCCATTTTTCTTACAGGACAATAAGTATGGAATGTCACGCCTGCTCGCTTTTTCAACATCCTTGCTCTGTCCCAAATATTCCAGCTCTTCATTCGATAGGCCAATCTTTATTTTTCCATCAAGGATGGCGATTGTTGCTGGAACTGCTCCATTTTCCCGGATGATTGCCTCGACTTCTCTCGCTGTGTGGATATTCTGTGGATAAGGCATCCCATGTGAGATAATGGTAGACTCGAGAGCAACAATTGGCTTGCCCTTTTCCTTAGCTTCGAGTACTTCATGTGATAATTCAAGCCACTTCTCTAGCATTCTATATCCCTCTTATTTAAAGTTTTGTTTGTACGTATTGAGCAATTGCTTGTTGTTTAATATGGGGTTCACTGTTTCAATTGTCTGCAGGGTTAATATCGAGCAGGCCATGCCAACCTTGCATGCATCCTCTGTCTGGATCCCATTTAGGTGAGCATAAATGATTCCGGCTACCAGAGAATCTCCGGCGCCAGTCACATCAATCACGGGTATGTTGGGTGGAATAAGCACACCCGCTTCACCTTTTGATGTAAAATAAACGAGCCCCTTGTCTCCCCTGCTGATGACAACCTTCTCGACACCCTTATGTATGATCATCTCAGCTGCTTTAAAGAAGTCGCCTTCGTTTTCAATCTCGACTCCAGCAATTGCTTCTGCTTCGTCCTTGTTGGCGATCAGCCACGTCACACCAGATAGATCCTCTGGCAGTTTTCTCGCTTTTGGCGAAGAAACGGGTGTTATGCAGAGCGGTATGTTTTCTTTCCGGCAGCGCAAAATGATTGCATTGAGGACATCTGCGGAGAAATTGGTATCAAGGATAATGAAATCAGAGGAAGCAAAATAGCCCCATTTACTCTCAATGAATTCTGGAGTGATAGAATCATAGATTGACATTTCTGCCAGTGCAACGGACATTTCCCCTTCATGATCCAGCACAGCCGTGTAGGCTCCAGTAGAATGCCCCTGAAGCGATTGCGATGGACTGACATCAGCAAATGCCTTAGTGTATTCCATGAGCCAATGACCTTCATGATCATCCCCTACGACGGTCAGCACACTGACATCGCTTCCGAGCCTTCCCAAATTTTCACCGATATTCCTTGCAACGCCGCCACATGATTTAGAACTCTCTGCAGGATTTGAGGTGCCAAGTTCGAGCTGGTTTTTCGACCAGATTTTCCTGTCGATATTCGCACCGCCTACGCACAAAACCTGGCGTTTCTCAGGAAGGATATAGGCCCGCCCAAGTATTTTCCCTTGTTTAATTAAAGAAGAAATATAGCCTGCAGCCTCTACACGTGATAAACCTGACTTCACAGCTAAATCGCTTTGGGAGATAAAAGGATCTTCTTTAATCAGTTTTAAAATCAGCGCCTCTTTCTCATTCATGATGCGCACCTCGCTATTTCCAAATACTAGCCTATATATAAATCTTAAACTTTTGTCAGAATATACACAACTTTATAAAAGGATGTTTTCGCATTGAATTTCCTTTTTCGAACTGATCCTTGCCCGCCGTAGTCTTAAAGGTACACGGGCCGATTCATTGGCATGTCCCAAGGCAAAAAACAAGACATAAAACCATGCCAATTTGACCGCCAGCTTGTAAGACTTCATGGCTGCCCTCCCTCAAAAACGGTCCACTTTAAAACTAGCAAATAATTGTGAGAGAAACTTGAAATTATTGTGGGGAAATGTTGAAGTTATCCAGTCGGTTTCCAGCAAGAATGGGAAGAGTAATGAGGAAAAGAATTATATTTTATAATCTTCTGAATTTTTACATATATTTGTGTCTATTTTGTGACAAAAAGAATATAATGTAAATACTATGCAAGACTTATCAATTCATTAGGAGGACATGGACATGATGATTGTTCATATTTTAAACTTCTCCATTCCAATCGCGATGATGCTTATAATTGGATTCACTGTGGATAAGATGTGCCAGCCTGATCCCGTTGAGCAGGAAGCGGAATGATTTATTAATTTTAATTTGAACAGTAATTTCTTTTTTAGAAACCAAAAAAGCAGGATTCCAGCGAATCCTGCTCAGCTTGTCGACATAGATACAGATCACAGATCAGTTATTGAAACCCTGTTGATTGGAGTAGAAGGTGCGCAGACTCCTGCGGGCGCAGCTGGACAGGTGAGACCCCGCAGGAGCGAAGCGACAGGAGGCTCAGGCGCCAGCCCCGCGGAAAGCGAAGCGCCTGGAACGGAAATCAACAGACTAGTTTTATAGATCAACTATATACAAAAGGCTGTAGCCAAACTTGATTCTTTGAGTTTGGCTAGAGAAAAAGCAGGATTCCAGCGAATCCTGCTTTTTCACATTAATTTTTTACAATAGCTGGGGAAGTTTTCACAAATACCTTGTTCCCCTGTACAAAGAATAAGATGCTTCCTAGCACTGCAACGGCAATGACCGGAAATAATACAATGCCGCCAGCCTCCTTCAATAAGAATCCACCCACAATCGGTCCGATAAAATGGCCGAGCTTGCGGAACTGTGCTGCCCCAAAATATGTCCCTCTCAATTCATCTGTGGCCAGCTGATCAACGAGATAGCTGCTCGAAGGAAAGATCAGTATTTCTCCTATTGTTACGAACAAAATAGCCAGAATGCCAGTGTACCAGCCAGAAACAAATCCAAATGTCAGCATCCCAACAGACAGGAAGACGGCTCCAGCCATCATGACCTGCATCGTTTTGAAGCGTTCTGCGAAATGGCTGAGTGGCATTTGCAGAATCACGACCATAACTGCATTTATCGATAGCATAACTGAATAAACAAAGACTCCGTTCGCAAGCGAAGATTGCAAGTACTGAGGCACATTGGATTCAATTTGCGAGTATCCGAAATTGATAATGATGCTTCCCAGCACTAAATATAGCAGGGCTTTATCTTTTCCAATAATCCTTAAAGAACCGGCAATGGTAACCTTGGCTGCCCCCTTACTGATTGGATTGCCGACATTGTACTTTTTCATCATTCCCGCAAAGATCAATAGATAAATGAAGTACATGATCCCAGTGACCATGAAGGCTGACTTTGCTGAAACAACGGCAAGATAAGCGCCTAGCAGTGGTCCGACGGAAGCACCAATATTTATAGCCGTATAGCGTAATGAGAAGGCCCGCATTCTCTTGCTTTTTTCCGTCAAATCCGCAATCAGGGCCTGCCCTGACGGCTCAAAAAATGATCCAGAGAGTCCATTCATGGCATTTAAAATAATGAACCATGCCGGAGTTTCCGCAACCATAAAACCAAAATAGATAAGCGACATTGATAAGAGTGAACCAATCATAACAGGCTTGCGTCCGAAACGATCAGACAAATGCCCTCCTATAAACCCCCCAATCACTCCGGACAAGGGACTGATTCCAATGGTTATACCGATCAACACAGGGTGTAAATCCAGATTTCTTGATAAATAAATGGCCAGGAACGGAAGTGTGGCGAATGCTGAACCCCTCGCCAGCACTGTCCCGCTTAGCAGAACCCAGACAATCGGGTGGAATTGCCGGTAATAGCTTTTAAGTTTTTTATTCATATTATTTACCTCTTAAGTTAGATTCCTAAATCATAGCAAAAATCCAAAATTATGAAAATAGCATAAAAATAAAATTTTCAAACGGAAGGCCGTCATCCATTAAATGATGACGGCCTTCCTATTACTCTGGATTATTGCTTGTTCGAGGCAGGATTAGAATCTCTACCCTTCGGTTCCTAGCTTTTCCTTCTGCTGTTTCATTTGTAGCCACTGGCTGGAATTCGCCAAATCCCTTTGCACTGAACCAGCGCGGGTCAAGCTTTTCATTTTTCAGTATGATTTTCATGAATTCTACCGCACGCATGACGCTCAGTTCCCAGTTTGATTCATAACGGGCATTCTTGATTGGGACATTATCTGTGTGGCCGCTGATGATGATATTCCGCGGAGGCTCCATGATCAGCAAATCAGCGATTTCGTTCGCGATGTTCAAATCAGAAGTACGAACCTCCGCCCTGCCCGATTCAAACAGGACATTATCCCTTATCGTCAAAAGCAGTCCCTCATCTGTTAAAGAGGTATTAAGCTTATCTTTAAGCTTTTTATCCTCAATATACGAATTGACCTTCTTTTGCAGCTCCATCAGTTCCATTTGATCCTTCGCTGCTTCAGCCTGCTGATCATTCTTCTCTACATCTTCTTTTCGTTCATCAGGTGATTCCATCTGTCCTTCTGGCATCGGGCTTTGGAATTCAAATACGCCCGTTCCTCCTGAAAACACATCGTTAAATGCTTTTGAAAGCATTTGGAATTTCACGGCATCAACAGAACTCATCGCAAACAAAACGATAAACAGCGCCAGCAGGAGTGTGAGCAAGTCGGCATAAGGAATCAGCCAAGATTCATCCATATGGTCCTCATGATGCTCCTTCTTCTTTCTCCTACTCATCCTTCGCCACACTGCTTTCTTCAAGGATTCGTTTTCGGTCGCCTGCCGGCAGATATGAGGCAAGCTTCTGTTCGATCACTCTTGGCGCTTCGCCTTCAAGGATTGATAGAATTCCTTCAATCATCATGTATTTCACTTTTGCTTCCTGCTTCGATTTGCGCTTCAATTTATTTGCGAATGGATGCCAAAGAACATACCCGGTGAAAATACCAAGCAATGTCGCTACGAACGCTGCACTGATCGCCCTTCCTAACTCATCCGTATTATCCATATGGCTTAATGCTGCAATCAAACCTACAACTGCGCCAAGTACTCCAAGTGTAGGGGCATATGTGCCAGCCTGTGTGAAAATGGCTGCACCTGATAAATGGCGCTCTTCCATGGCTTCCACTTCTTCAGTCAATACATCTCTGATGTAATCTGCACTTTGTCCATCGACTGCAAGCGATAAGCCATTCTTCAAGAACTCGTCATCTACTTCACTTGTCTTAGCTTCTAGCGCCAGCAAACCTTCTTTTCTGGCTAGCTGGGCCCATTCAGAGAATAATCGGATCAAAGCCGGAAGATCCACTGTTTCTTTTTCCTTAAATAAAATCCCGAAAAGCTTAGGCACTTTTTTTAGTTCATTTGCTGGAAATGCTATTGTGACAGCTGCTACTGTTCCCACAATGATAATCAAGATTGCTGCTGGATTCACGAGTGCACTTGGGCTTACTCCTTTGAAGACCATCCCCACTCCTACCGCAATGATCGCTAAAATGACACCAATGATCGATGACTTATCCATTTACGACTCCCCTGTCTGCTTTGCATCTATTTCTATGTCGAACTTTTGACTGTAAAAGTATCTCTATTTATTTCGACACAATCTCGAAAATTTTAAGAGGTAAGTGAGGTTTTTATCAAAATGGATCGTTAAAAATATTTTTATATTATGAGATTAATAATAGGAAACTTTATTCCGATATAACATATGTAAAGACACTTATCTTCAGAGGAGGATTCATTGTGGAGGCTATTGAAAATCTCCGCAGGCAGGATACGAGAAAGAAAAACACCTTGATGCTCAGCACCTACTCCGTATCAATGCTTGCGACAACAGCATACACCGTCATTGAAAAAGAAGCGTTTCAAAAAACTGCAATATATGCGAGCGAGCTGCTATTTTTTGTACTGGCCTATATTCTTCTGCAGGTATGGCTTAAGAAAGAATCGTTTTATCCTTATGCAGCCCTTGCTGTTATCTACATTCATAATTTCCTGTATATCAGCATGTTCGGGGGCAACGGTTCATTCCTGCTTGTCCTGCTGTTCCTGTCTGTATTCGCGGCCATTCACTTCGATGCCAAGATATATACTGTTGGATTTACGTTAGGCTTAGCAGCGGTCATTATGAACACGCTAATGGCATCGGAAAATAAAGACTTTTTAAGCACTACCTTTGCAGCCATCCTTCTTTGTTACATCTTGTTAGGTGTGGTGCTTTTCGTTTTGATTCGCTTGAACCGGAACACCTACAAGTCTCTTGAGACATTCCTGGCAGATTCAGAAAAGGAAAAGGCCCGTAAAGAGGAGCACAGCTCATTGCTGCATAATGAGCTTCTCATTGTGACTGAAAGTCTTGGTAAAATAAACGGCCAGATTCAAACCCATTTATCATCTCAAACGGAAATGAAAATAGCAGTAAACGAAATTTCAGCTGGAAGCCAAGTTCAGACAGAACAAATCAGCCAAATCTCTGAAAATGCAGAAATGACGAGACAACGAATGGACGAAATGTCCGAGATGTCCGTGCTGCTTTCTGATAATACGTTACAGGCTGCCAAGGCATCTGAAAACGGCTCGCTTAAGATCGGGGAACTGCAGGGAGACATGAAAGAGCTTGCCGGATCGATTTCTGAACTTAGCGAAACATTCTCCATGCTGACAAAAAAGATTGAGGAAACAAACGGCTTCATCGTTAATATTCGAAATATCACCGAGCAAACAAATCTGCTTGCGTTGAATGCTTCAATTGAAGCAGCACGCGCTGGCGAGGCTGGCAAAGGCTTCTCCGTGGTGGCCAACGAAATTCGCAAACTGGCTGAAATGACAAAAGAAACAGCATTGCATATCACTGAAAATCTTGCCGCTGTTAATGAAACAAACTCGGCTGCCTTTGAGAAAATGAATGACAGCAGTGAAAAGCTTGCAGAAAGCAGAACAGCAGTAGACGAAGTCTCTGGCTTCTTCTTTGAAGTCAGCAGCACATTGCGCGAGCTTACCAATCAATTTGATCAGTTCGAATTAACGGTAAGTGACGTGAAACACCAGTCTGGCGACGTCGAAGCATCGACTCGAGAACTTGCAGCCATCATCGAACAAGCAACAGCAGGACTCGAAGAAATGAACGCAACCATCGAAACACTCAACGATGACAACCAAACCATCGCTGCATACGTAAACCAAACAGCAACAGCAGCCGAAAAAATCAAAACACTCGGCACCTAAACACATCACCGCACCACTGCACTGGGGGTCAGACCCCCAGTGCTTTAAAACGTTAACGCGCCGGGGGTCTGACCCCCGGCGCGTTAACTTGTTAAAGTAGTTTGTTTTGGATTTTGCGTTCGTAGTTTTTGAATACGGATGAGTTGGTGGTGCCGCCTCTGCTTGACATGAGTTTGTTGTACTTCAGGAGCTTCTGGCCTAATTGCTGGCTGAGCTGCTCTTTTTCTTCTGGATTTTCACATTTGCGGATCAAATCTTCAATTGTCATGACTTCTTGCCTTAATTTATTTCCCTCAGGAGAGAATCCGCTGTTCTTCAGCAGCTGGTAGGCCATCCTTAATTCCTCTGGCACTGCAGATAAATCCTCAAGATTCAGCGGTTTTCCATAACCAGGAAGGTTATCAAATTCCCCATCTCTATAGGCTCGCTTAATCCTGTCCTCTGAAACAACAAATGAAAAATCCATCAGAACCACTCCAGTCCTTCAATTTCACCTTATTACTATTATTATATTATTTTCTCCCATTTTTTCCTAATTATAAAGTTTGGAGTTTCACATTTTACCGCGTTAAAGGTTTAGCAAGTTAGCGAGCAGGATATTAAACAACATATATTACCATTACATAATAAGGGGTGTCTGTTAATGAACTTTGGGGGTATTGGCTTTACATTGATTTCAGCCACTTTTTTCATGGGGCTGGTCGCGTGGTATTCTTATGTGAAGACGAAGGGCGAGGTTAGTGACTCTGCGGGGTATTTCCTGGCAGGACGCGGTTTGTCTGGCGGTTTCATCGCCGGCTCTCTCTTGCTTACAAACCTTTCAGCTGAACAGCTTGTCGGATTGAATGGACAGGCATATCGGACAAATTTGTCAAACATGGCGTGGGAGGTTACTGCAGCGTTCTCCATTATTATCATGGCCATCTACTTGCTGCCAAAATATCTAGGCGGCAATTTCACAACGCTCCCCGAATTTTTGAGCAAGCGATTTGACGAAGGCGTCAGACAGTATACTGTTCTTTTATTCATGTTAGGTTACATCTTCGTTACTGCACCATCCATGCTCTATTCTGGTGCTCTTGCTGTTTTGCAGCTGTTCAATTTCCCGGAACTTTTCGGTATTTCCTATGAGGCTTCCGTTTGGATCATCATCTGGATTATCGGCATTATCGGGGCTGTTTATGCCATTTTCGGAGGACTAAAAGCTGTTGCCATTTCGGATACATTAAACGGGATTGGCTTGATTATCATCGGGCTGCTTGTTCCGATTCTTGGCTTGATTGCACTTGGTGATGGAAATATGTTCAGTGGAATGAAGGAAATTGCAACTGTTCATCCTGAAAAATTGAATTCAATTGGCACAGAAAAAGACTCGGTGCCTTTTGGAACGATTTTTACAGGAATGATTTTTGCCAACCTATTCTATTGGGCATCAAATCAATATGTTATCCAGCGGACATTAGGGGCTAAAAACCTTGCTGAAGGCCAAAAAGGCGTCATCATTTCTGGATTTTATAAATTATTGGTGCCTTTAGCAATGATGATCCCAGGCGTCATTGCCTTCCATATGTACGGCAGCAATCTCAAATCAGTTGACCTAGCGTATCCGGCGTTAATTTCAGATGTATTGCCAACGTCGATGTCCGGTTTCTTCCTGGCAGTCCTGCTTGGTGCCGTTTTAAGCTCATTCAACTCTCTTTTAAACAGCGCTGCCACCATGTTTGCGCTCGATATCTATAAAGCACGATTCAATCCTGAGGCAGATGATCAGAAATTGATCTCTGTAAGTAAAATTTCCGGAACCTTGCTGGCAGTGGTTTCTCTATGTATTGCTCCATTACTGATGAATGCCCCTGAAGGTCTATGGGATTTGATCAGAAGATTTACCGGCTTCTTCAACATTCCAATTATCGCCATTTTACTCGTAGGCATTTTCACAAAACGAGTCCCGGCTCTTGCTGCAAAAGTGGTGATCATTTTCCACGTCATCACTTATTACATGCTGATCTGGGGTACACAGCAATTATTCAATATTACCGTCCCGATCCACTTCATCCACATCTATGCAATCCTGTTCGTGGCTGAAGTTGTGATCATGATTGCCATCGGCTACTGGAAGCCGCGAACGACACCATATACGTTCCGTTCAGAAGCTGTCGTTAACATGGTTCCTTGGAAATACTCCTTACCACTATCTGTCGTACTGCTGGCACTTGTGGCGATCATCTATGTCATTTTCTCACCGATCGGACTTGCTTATGCAGGTGGATTTGTTTCGAACGCATTCTGGCCGGCCATTGTTGGAATCCTGGCAGTAACACTTATCCTCTCCATTCTGACTATTAAAAAGTGGAACAAATCTTATGCTGGGTATTTGCAGAAGGAGAATGTTTCGGCACCACAGATGCTCAAAGGTAAAAATAAAACCGCGAAATTAAATCCAAGAACGACTGAATTATAAGCAAATCTTAAGGCCTATTAGATTTTCTAATAGGCCGTTTTAGTCTAATAAATGTCACCGTACCTGCGCTGATTTACTGGTGGCCCTGATCCATTCCCGATGTTCGATTGATCCGTATTGAAGGCCTGCTGGCCAAGCATCCAGTTCGCCGGAATGCCCTTCCCTGTTTGTTTTACATAAAGCAGTGCTTGCAACAGCCGAACATGCTCTGGCAGATTACGGCCAATTTTACGAGGATATACAAGCTTCGCTCTGATTATTTGCTCAGGGTCAATAAACACCGATGCTCTGAAAGATTCCCCAGTTGTTTCATCAAGTACCCTGTAGGCTCTGCTGATCATATGTGTCCTGTCACTGGCCATGGGAAAGGCAACATTTTTCAAGGGTGGAGAGGTTTCTAGAAATACCTTGTGCGAATGGACGCTGTCAGTACTGATTGAAACCAATTCAGCGTTCATAGCCTTTATATGTGGATAAACAGCGGCGACCGCCGCCAGTTCTGTCTGTCAAACAGGTGTAAAATCGTTAGGGTAAAAAAATAAAATGACCCACTTGCCTTTATAATCCTCTAAATTCATCTGGGTAATTGTCCGGTTAATCACTGCTTCTGCAGTAAAAAGCGGTGCATTGTCACCATGAGTTGCACAAAAAACATTTTGGCTTGGAGATAAATCCTTGACGTAGATTTTTTTATCCATTGCAGCCACCTCCTTTCAAGAAATTTCTATCTATACAATGTATATGCAGCAGTCCAAGAACTGATTTTTTATATTTCAGCTTCCATCAGGAAAAACTACTTGTGACAAGAAAGGAGGTTTCAAGATGGGCAGAGGTAAAGAATTCAACCATAAGAATAAAAGCCATCCAGGCAATTTCCCTGCAGGTGCAGAAAAAGCAAAGCGCGCTGCGACAGAAGCACAGGAAGATGAAGAATTCCTGGTCGTGCAGGAAGCTTTTAAAAATCGCGTAGAGGAAGACGAAGTTTAAGAAGAACCGAACCTGGCGCATATCGCCGGGTTCTTTTTTTGCTGGAGATTAAATTTGAAACTTTTTTAAAAGGGTATCGTATATGTAAGTACTAAAGGTTATTTTCGAAAGGGTACTTATAAACGAAAAGAGCCTACTTAAGAAGGAGGAGTTAAAGATGATTGTAACTACAACACCGACTTTGCAGGGAAAAGAGATTGAACGGTATTTAGGAATTGTGTCCGGTGAAGCGATTATGGGAGCGAACGTGGTCCGCGACTTTTTAGCAAGTGTCACAGATGTAATTGGCGGCAGGAGCTCCGCTTATGAAAATAAGCTAGCCGAGGGACGCGAAATCGCCATCCGTGAAATGGAGGACAAAGCGCGCAGAATGGGGGCTAATGCTGTCGTTGCTGTCGACCTTGATTTTGAAACGCTTCGAGAAGGCATGATGATGTGCATCGCTACTGGTACCGCTGTTTATGTTAAAGAATAATCAGGTTGGACCAGGCTATTCGCCTGGTCTTTTTTAATCACATTTTCATGACAGAGAATACATCATTTCGTTCGAAATCTGTTAGGATCTCTTGTGGCAGCCTGGCTTTCAATTGATCTTCCGATGCCCATAAATAATCCATATGCTCCGTTGATAAGCTGATTTCGGTTCCATCAGTTGTGCATAGGTATGTAAGTAAGACAATCTGTCTTGTTGGGCTTGTTTTAAACGTAGTGGCATATAAAATTCTCTCTATATTGACATCCAGGCCGGTTTCTTCCTTTACCTCCCGTTTCAATGCTGCTTCCAGTTCCTCGCCAAACTCGATCTTGCCTCCACCATTCTCCCAGGTACCGCCACCTACTGCTTCATCCTCAGACCTTTTTAGAATCAATGCCTTCCCCGCATTTATAATTACACCTTTTACTACAAAGATCATTTGATTTTCATTTTTCACTATGGCACCTTCTATCTAATTCAATCACACTTTATCCGCTGGGTATTTGCTAAATTCCATTGCAGATTCATTTGACGAATAGATTTCTAACCAATGTCATTACGTTTTATAAAATTGGCAATCACAATTTCGTTGCCGACAATGGCATCCTCTTGCCGAAGGAAACCAAGTTTTTCATAAAGCCTGACAGCCGGCAAATTTGCAGCTCCAGTTGAAACGATGGTTTTAGAAGTGTTTTTTTCATGCGCCTCAATATGTTTAATGAGTTTGGCAGCAATTCCCCTTCGAAAAAAATCAGGATGGACCATAACGCGGTGGATATCAAGTGTCCCAGCTTCCCTTTTATACGAAACGGCACCTGCAAGCTTGTTATCTATGTAATAGCCAATGAAGGTTTCCCCGCAATTCTGCAGCTGTTCAAACGTTTCTTTTAATGGCGGAATCTCAGTGGTGCCGATTAATTCGGCCTCGACTATGTATGATTTTCTTTGCAGGTCAAGCACTTCGGCTGCGTCGATGATTTGTGCCAAGCTGATTTCTTTGATTTCTGGGAGAATGCCGTAGTCACGAATTTTGTTCAGAATCAGCTCAGGTCTCCCCTGAAGCGGCGGAAGTTTGTCCAACGGGAAAAAACAGAGGTCTTTGCTCTCCCCATCAAGCATCTGCAGGGTCCCTTCCCAATCATCAGAAGCATAGAGTGCAATCGCGTTGTATATTTCATCTCCATTCGGATATTGGAAATAATATTCCTCTCCCGCCAGTACATCCAGGAACTTCAGGTTCTTTAAACGAAGGCCTGTCTCCTCATACAGTTCACGGCTGGCCGTCTCCTGAAAGCTCTCTCCAGGCTCCATCGCTCCGCCAGGAATCCCCCACCTGCCAGTATCAGCACGGAGCTGCAGCAAAACCTCATACCGCTGATTGAAAACCAGCACAGCAGAACCCGCCAATATAAACGGCCTCGTCCCAATCAGCCTGCGAATCTCCTTAATATAATCAGCCAAACAACAACCCTCCCCAAACACTTTAACACACCACCGCGCCGGGGGTCAGACCCCCAATACTTTAACGCGGTATTGCACTGGGGGTCTGACCCCCAGTGCGTTAATGCATTGGTGCGTTTTTTCTATTATACTAAGTTAAGCATAAGGAATTTTGTTTTGTTTTGAAAGGAGCATTTTATGAAATCATTAGTTCTTGCGGAGAAGCCGAGTGTGGCGCGTGAGCTGGCTCGTGTTCTTGGCTGCAATAAAACGCATAAAAGTTATTTTGAAGGTAATCAATATATCGTGACGTGGGCTCTGGGGCACTTGATTGAATTGAAGATGCCTGAGAATTATGACCCTAAGTATAAGGTTTGGAAGCTTGAGGAGCTGCCGATTATCCCGGATAAAATGGGACTCAAGGTCATCAAACAGACAAGCCACCAATTCAAAGCGATTGAAATGCTTGCTGAACGCAAGGATGTGGGCGAGTTCATCATCGCCACGGATGCAGGGCGTGAAGGAGAGCTTGTGGCCAGGTGGATTCTTCAGCGCATCAATTGGCGCAAGCCGATCAAGCGTCTGTGGATTTCTTCCCAGACCGACCGTGCCATAAAGGATGGATTTAAAAACCTGAAGCCTGGCAAGCAATTTGAGGACCTGTACGAATCGGCTGTGTGCCGTGCGGAAGCGGATTGGCTCATCGGCTTGAACGTTTCCCGCGCACTGACAACGAAATACAAGGATCCACTATCAGCAGGACGTGTTCAAACCCCTACTCTGGCTATGGTCCTTGAACGTGAGGACGAAATCAATAAGTTCGTGCCAAAGGATTACTGGACAATCCAGGCGAAGGTCGGCTCCCTCAATGCGGAATGGGAGCATAATGGTGAAAAGAGGATTTTTTCCCAGGAGAAGGCTGAGCAAATCTACAACAAGCTTATGAATAAAAAAGCTGTCTTGAAGTCCATCGACCGCAAGCAAAAAACAGAACCGCAGCCATTGCCATATGACTTGACTGAATTGCAGCGTGACGCCAATAAACGCTTTGGGTTCTCAGCGAAAAAAACTTCCAATGTCCTGCAGGGATTATATGAACAGCACAAGCTCGTCACCTACCCAAGGACAGATTCACGCTATTTAACGACTGACATGGAAGCAACGATGGCTGACCGCCTACAGGGAATCATGTCAGGTTATAAAGATGAGGCGAAACCTGCACTTGCACAAAAAGGAAAAGTACTGGCAAGGCGTGTGTTCAACAATGAAAAAGTAACCGACCACCACGCGATCATTCCGACCGAGGAGCGGCTTCACCTTGCTGATTTGTCGCCTGATGAAAGAAAGCTGTACGATTTAATCGTCCGCCGCTTCCTGGCTTTATTTTACCCGGCATATCAATATGAGACGATCCATGCCAGTTTCGATGTCGAGGGTGAATCATTATCCGCTCGCGAAACGAATATCCTTGACCTTGGCTATAAAAAGGTTCTTGGCAAAGACGAGGATGACAATGCAGCTAAACAAAGCCTTGGCCATCTCGAAAAGGGAAAAAGTTACTCAGTTGGCAAGGTTAGCATCAATAAAAAGATGACAGAGCCGCCGCTTCGCCTTTCTGAATCAGATATTCTTGCAAAAATGGAGAAGTTCGGACTTGGTACTCCTGCTACACGGGCGGAAATTATCGAGAGGATCATCTCATCTGAAGTCGTTGAACGTCAAAACGGCCGATTGTATCCTACAAAAAAAGGCAAGCAGCTGATCGACCTTGTTAACGATGAGCTGACTTCACCTGAGCTCACGGCAAAATGGGAAAAAGAGCTCGAGGAAATTGCCCGCGGCAAAGGGGATCCGAAGGCATTCAAGCAGCGGATCCGTGAACAGACAGCCCGTCTTGTAACAGAAATCAAAACGAGCGACAAGTCTTATCGAGCCCATAACCTTACTGGCTCGAAGTGTCCTGAATGCGGCGAGTTCATGAAGGAACGAAAGACAAAAGAAGGTAGAATTCTCGTATGTTCAAGTCCTGAGTGCAGCTTCCGCAAACACAAGGATCCAAAGCTGTCACAGCGCCGCTGCCCGGGGTGCCACAAACGGATGGAAATCCATAATGGAAAGGCAGGCGCCTACTTCCAATGCCGCCGCTGCAATGTCGTTGAAAAGGCGGAGGATAAGAAAAAAGGCGTCTCCAAGCGCGAGGAGCGCAAGCTGAAGGAAAAATACAGCCCGTCTGAATCCAATTTCGGAACGAGCCTCGGCGACTTGCTCAAGGCAGCGCTGGAGGATAAAGAATAATCTTGCAGCAAAATGAAAAAAGCGGCCCCGTGCCGCTTTTTTTAAATAAGGTTGTTGCTTGAAAATCCTTCCTCTTAAATAGTATGATTATCGATGGACTTATTTAGATGGGTAAAAGGAGAAACATCATGAGATTGAGAGATTGGGATCAAAATTTAAAGGTCCGCCTGTTTGGCGAAGCTTTGATGAATATAACTTTTTGGATGTTTTTCCCGTTTTTGACGATTTATTTTGCCGAAAGCTTTGGAAAAGGTAAGGCTGGCTTCCTGCTGATTTTTTCACAGGTTTTCTCGGTTTTCGCGAATTTGCTTGGAGGTTACACGGCTGACAGGTTTGGACGCAAACGGATGATGGTCATTTCCGCATTCGGCCAGGGCATCGCCTTCCTGGTTTTTGCCTATGCCGTTTCCCCCTGGTACACCTCGCCGATGCTTGGCTTCATCTGTTTTGCGCTTGTCGGGGTATTCGGATCCATTTACTGGCCGGCAAGCCAGGCGATGGTCGCAGATGTGGTGCCAGAGAAAGACCGGAGCAACGTTTTCGCTATTTTTTACACATCCATTAATGTCGCCGTGGTCGTCGGCCCGATTCTTGGGGCTATTTTTTATGTAAAATACCGATTTGAATTAATGGTGGCAGTCGGTATCATTTCGATCCTGCTCGCTCTTGTTCTCGCCAAGTGGACGAGAGAAACAGTGCCGGCATCCGCTCAAAAAGAAAAGGCCGCTGATGGAAAATGGTACGACTTCCTGAAAAACCAGCTTGCCGATTACAAGGTCATTGTCCAGGATAGAATTTTCCTGATGTTTATCGTAGCGGGGATTTTGGCCGCACAAACCTTTATGCAGCTTGACTTGTTGTTCCCAGTTTATACAAAGGATACTGTCAATAATCAGACGGTGTTCGAGCTCGGAAGCAAGGTCTTCACTGTGAATGGAGAGCAGGCTTTCGGGCTGATCCTTTCTGAAAATGGTCTTTTTGTTGCCCTCTTCACGGTTTTCGTAACAAAATGGATGATAAGCTTTCGCGAACGCAATGTATTTGTACTGTCTTCGATTGTTTACGCCGTGGCGATTCTTATGTTTGGGGCTACTAACTGGATTTGGGGGTTGATAGCGGCGATGGCCGTTTTCACATTAGCTGAATTGATGACTGCAGGCCTGCAGCAGACCTTCATTTCGAATCTCGCACCCGAGCATATGCGGGGACAATACTTTGCAGCCGCCTCATTACGGTACACGATTGGCAGAACGATCGCGCCAATCAGCATACCGCTGACAGTCTGGATTGGCTACGGCTGGACTTTTTTCATCCTGAGTATTTTGGCACTCTTTAGTGCAGGCTTATATTGGGTGATGTTTAGGATGTATGAAAATAAAAGAGCGTCTGAAAAAGTGGTTTAGTGAGAGCGCAGGATTTTGGTCCTGTGCTTTTTTTGGGAGCTTGAGCCTTATAATGTCTTGCGAAAAAACAAAAAAAACCATGCGGATTTCAACATCTGCATGGTTTTACTTTTATTATTTTGTTTTAGCATCACTATACTTGAATGTCATGAAGACAAACAATAAAAAGCTCAGCAAGAGTGTGGATCCTCCGACAATGTAAAACACCATCGTGAATGTTTCCGGCAGCGGGAATGGTTTTACATTATAGAGCCACATGCCGACAGTCAATCCGATACTGCCAATGATGGCTGTCCAGACATGAAAGATTGCAAGCTTTGAAGTCTTTGGCACCTCGTAAGCTCGGTAATAGCTTGAAAAGGCGAACAGGCTTAACCAGCCGACTACCAATATATGTGCGTGGACTGGACGGATGGCATAGTCCCCTGCCCCCGCCATATGGGATCCCAAAAATGCCCCAATCAATGCGTAAATGGCTGATAACCTCAATAAGACAACATCGTATTTCATGTAAAAAAGTCCTCCTGAATCCCTTTTATATACCGTATCATTTTAACTCAACAGTCCGCTAGATTCCAGTTTGACAGACCATGTAGCTCTATAAAGAGTCCAAGTCTCTATGATCCATGAAAATGTCTGTTCTAGTCGAATGTCTTAAGTTTCTTTTTTCCTATAAAATCGTTACAATATAAAAGAAGATTCTGAAAAGGGGCGAAAAAAATGAGTGATTTTCATACTAATTTAGAAAAATATGCGGACCTTGCTGTCAAGGTTGGCGTGAACATCCAGAAAGACCAGACGCTTGTGATCAATACTACACTTGATTCTGCTGAGTTTGTGCGCGTTGTTGTTAAAAAGGCGTATGATGCGGGCGCTAAAAATGTAGTCGTCAATTGGAATGATGATGTCGTTTCCAGAACAAAATATGAGCTTGCACCCGATGAGGCTTTCAACGAGTATCCGGAATGGCGGGCGCGCGAAATGGAAGAGCTTGCTGAAAATGGCGCAGCCTTCATGTCAATCGTTTCTTCAAGTCCAGACCTTCTAAAAGGTGTGAAGTCTGAGAGAATTGGAAACTTCCAGAAAGCTGCCGGTACAGCACTTTCCAAGTACCGCAAATACATACAATCCGATAAAGTAAGCTGGACTGTCATTGCTGCTCCTTCAGAAGGCTGGGCAAAGATGGTCTTTCCTGAGGAACCGGCTGAAACACGCGTTCAAAAGCTTTGGGATGCGATCTTTAAAGCTGTCCGTGTGAATACGGAAGATCCTGTTGCTGCATGGAAAGATCACGATTCATCCTTGCATGAAAAAGTCGATTACCTGAACAGCAAGCGCTATAAAAAGCTGCATTATAAAGCTCCAGGCACAGACCTGACTGTTGAGCTGCCTGAGAAGCATATCTGGGTCGGTGCTGGCAGCGTGAACGAGCATGGCAATGAGTTCATGGCAAACATGCCAACTGAAGAGGTTTTCTCTGTTCCGTTAAAAACTGGCGTGAACGGCTATGTATCAAGCACGAAGCCGCTTAGCTACGGCGGCAACATCATCGACCGCTTCAAGCTGACGTTTGAAAACGGTAAAATCGTTGGTGTTGAAGCTGAGGAAGGCGAAGAAATCCTTAAGCAGCTAGTGGCGACAGATGAAGGTTCACATTACCTTGGTGAAGTGGCACTAGTGCCTTTCAACTCACCTATCTCTCAATCAAACGTGCTGTTCTTCAATACTCTTTTTGACGAAAATGCATCCAACCACTTTGCGATTGGCAGCGCCTATGCTTTCTGCATCGAAGGCGGCAAGAAGATGTCATCTGAAGAGTTGGCGGAGAATGGCTTAAACGAAAGTATTACTCACGTTGACTTCATGATCGGTTCCGACAAAATGGATATCGACGGCATCTCTGCCGATGGAAATGCTGAAGCAGTGTTCCGCAACGGAGATTGGGCATTCTAAAATTAATCCATAACAGCTGTACCTATTTAAGCGGGTACAGCTGTTTTTTTTCTATACGGTACCACCCATTGTGATATAATGAACTTATCTAAGAGTAAAAAAAATATTAGATATATTGTTTACCTAATCGTTTATCTGGGGGCGGCGTCTTGATTCAATTACAAATCATTGTGTCAGGAGATGTTCAGGGTGTGGGGTACCGGTATTATACACAAATGAAAGCTATTCAATTTGGCATTACAGGCTGGGTTAAAAATCTGCAGGAGGGCGGCGTGGAAATCCTCGCTTCCGGTGAAAATGATAATCTTGAACGTTTCATCGATGAAGTACGAAGAGGAAATCCGTTCTCTACCGTAGACCATATTGAAGTAAACGAAACCGAAAAAACCGAAACCTATCGATCTTTCGCAATTAAATACTAAGGCTGCTTATTGCCACTATACCAAAATAGAAGGCAGAGGAACTCGATCCTCTGCCTTCTATTTTTTTGCTTGGCACTATTAACCAAGGCTGTTGATGTTCATTTCAGGCGATTCGCCGTCTACTACTATCAACATGGTTCAAAAATCAACATTCATAATTAATAGCGCCTTTTGCATGCTTTTCTCACTGTAATTCTCTTAGACTTTTGTTAGCTGATACAGTTTATTATGATTTAGCTTTGCTTCAAGTTTCCAGAATTCCGCGAAAAGAGGGGATCATTCCGCGAAAAACCACCTTGATTCCGCAAAAAAACCACTTCATTCCGCGAGTATTTGTCGAAATCCCGCCAACTGGAAATTATCAATTATTTTTTCCAGTTGGACACAAAGCGCTTCACCTTATTTGCACGAGATTGCCTTGTTTTATCGCAAACATTGTTTAGATATATTTTTGTTATTTGCATTCACTACAATTGTTGGACCTACTCAAATGAAATAACAGTCCCATCAGGCTCTTTTAAGATGGCCTCTTTCATCTTATTCAACTGGTCTTCTTCGCTTGGCTTTACCCCTAAGAGCGATAGCAGTCCGAGTGATTCAATCATGCCTTCGGTCCAGTTTTCCAGCTGCTTAGTCAACGCTGCGTCTTCTGGGCACAGTTCGTTAAGTGCTTTGTTTTCTTTTAAAGCCTGGTCGATCAATTCAAGGCCTAGCTCCTTCGTCATTTGGCCATTAGCTTCTGCTAACTTTTCACAGGCCGTTTTAGCGGTTTGATCCACCGTTTTCTTTACTGGTTCTACGGCAGGCTGGGTAACTGCTTGTGCCGTTCTAGTAGTTGTTTTGACCGTTTCTTTTACAGGTGCGGTCACCTTATCTGCTTCCCCTATTACTGGGCTGACTACTCCATCTGCTACCTTTCCGACTGTGTCCTTGACCGGAGTGGTCACTATGCCCACTGTATCCTTTAGTGGATCGGTCACTTTACCAACAGTATCCTTTAAAGGGTCGGTTATTTTATCGACGGCATCTTTCAACGGATTGGTTATTTCCCCAACGGTATCTTTCAACGGGTCCGTTATTTTCCCCACCGTGTCCTCCAATGGATCGGCCACTTCACTTATAGGGTCGGTCACACCGTCAAATATTGGATCCGTAATATCACCAATTCCGTCCGCAACTTTTCCGTCTTTTAATAGATCTCCATCACAGGTCAACGGCCATTGGCCAGATGTAATCTTCCCAATTTCTTTCTTCATCTGCTCAAAAGGCATGGAACTCAAATCTTGTAATATTTTCAAATTACTAGGCTTCTGGACTCCGCCATCCCCGTTAATCGTTTGCAGCTGAAGCTGGTCAAGGCTGCTGCTATCGGCATTCATGGAATGAGCTACCATCGTCACATCTTCAAGCGCCGCGCTTGGCATCAATTTTGCTGCATGCACACAAGCACCCTTGAATGAAATCGCACTTGTATCTACCTGCATCCCTTTAATGTGGACAGGTCCGCTCGCTTTCATCGTGATACTGACAGTGCCGCCAGCTGTTTGGAGCTGTTTCGTCAGTTTCATTCCATAAATCTGTACAGAATCATAGGTGATTCGCAGCATCGGTTCGGCTTCCGATCCTGCTTTCTCCCCCATTATAATCAAGGCTTTCATATTTTCTCCGACCACTCTGTCAGCCTGAATGATGAATCCTCCAGCATCATAGGTGGAGGCACCGGCTTTATGGATAAAAGAAAAACATGACAGGGCGGCAAGTTGAATGCTTAATGTAAATAAAATCAGTTTATTTTTTACCAGCCAGGAAAACTTCATTTTGTCTCTCCTTTACCCTGTTTTGACTGCCTGATCAGCTATGTCTGTTTCTGGTGCTTTGACCTGAGCTGCTGGCACAACCCGCCAGGCTGTTAACAGCGAACCGCCAATGATTCCGAAAATCGTTCCGAACAGGAAGCCGCCAAGTGCTCCGATTACGGATAAAATCGACAGGAATATGACAATGATGCCCAAAGCTTTAGATGCGCTGGGCAAAAAGAAAGACATCAGCCCCATCAGCGTAATTAATCCTCCGAACAGGAGCCCGATGACTGCAACGGATCCTGGCAGGAATGTACTCAAATATAGATTCAGCGGCACCCATAAGATCATCAGTCCGCTTAGAACGGTCAAGATTGCTCCCATAAAAGGCCTTGTATGCCTCCACTTTTTAAAAACCATCGTTCGTCACCCCGATTATTTTTTATCGATTTTCTCGACGGTTAATTTCATCCCAGCCATATTGATCGTTTCCTGAAATAAGTAGTGTGTTTTTAGCTTCGCATTTTCCAGAATGATGGTACTTGATGTCTGTTCGAATTGTTTTGTCCAGTCGTCGCTGTGATTTTCCTTCAGGGCAAGGTTCTGGAATTTCGCGTTCGCCTCAATCAATCCTGCGTCATGCTGCAGACCTGAAATCTGCACAGGTTTGGAGGCCTGGATTTTCACGCGAATCCAATCACTGCCTACTTTAAAATCCTTGTATAATTTCAGGTTATCAATCGTAAGGGTTTCAATTAAATTGGTTCCCTGAGGTGCCGAATCAGAGCTGCTCGTCTCCCCCATCTTCGGGTAAAACTTGTAGCCTTCCCCCTGCAGCTTATCGAATTCAACATAAAAATCGCCAACACCGGCAATCGGCACGGCATACGCTACTCCTGACAGCCCAAAAGAAACAAGCAGCAGCCCAAGGAGCAGGACTCCAGATGCAAGTGAAGTCCAAAAAACTTTCTTATTAATCTTGCTTTCCATTACGACAGCTTCATTCAAGGAAGCCACCTCCGTTTAAATATTTTTAAAATTCAAAATTAATTCAATTTCCTATACCTTATCCCCTAAAAATAAAAACGATAACCGCGGAAAATATCGTAACTAATTTGTTAACCCCGTCATTTGTCGGGTATATAAACATCAACGTACAAAAATCTGAATTTTGAAACGAATATTCTTTTACCTGGATTAAGAGAGTGAGGACCGCCCCATGGAACATAAAATAGAAGATTTGGCTATGAAAGGTTTATTACTTTTAAAAGAAAACGAGAAACCTTTTCTTAAAGAGTGGGCTAACTTTAAAAAGGATTTAAAGGCATGGCAAAATGATCTCCTCCTGGAATTTGAAGGAATGATTACTTTTGGCTTTAAAAATTTATCCAGTACTTCTTTTCAAACCTCAAATGAATTCATCCTGGCACTTGTCCATAAATGGCAAAAAAAATATCCCGAATTTGTCGATGATTTCGATGCGATCTTTTTAATTAGCGCTGTTGAAAATCTTTTTCATAAGGTCCTGAAACAAAAAGAAGATACTAGTTTCCTAGACCACCAGGCGATCCAGATCTTTTTTACGAGAATAATCGATAAGGTATTGAGGACTCAGCAGCTAGAATACCAGGATGATAAATGGCTTCATACGATCCTCCATTTGCGGACGTTTCCTAGCAATTGGCTGGCAATCATCAGCACTGAAAAATCTCAATATAAGGTAAGCAAGGTTATTTGTTCAGATGAGCTTGCGGTCAACGAACAGTTGATTGGGATGTGCGAGGGTTTGCAGTCTGACGGGCCAGGCGATCTTTCCTTGGCATTGTCGCGTCTGCTGACACCAGGAATGGGAGATTGCCAGATTCTTACGATTCCTGTTTTAACGGAGACACTGATCATCAGTGTGAAGGAGCAGGCCGAAACGATTACAACGGAGCAGATCGAAACGCTGCGGAAGATGTACCTAAAGCAGATGAAACTTAATCACCTCGAAAATGAGCTAGAATGGAAGGATTCAACCTTGCTGTTCCAGCAGAGGCTGCTTCAGTCTCAGAGCGCCACAGACGCAGTAAAGATGATAACCCAGGGACTGGTTGATTACCTCCCTTTTTCGCGCTGTGCTTTATTCATTTATTCGCCAGGTGAACATAGCGGCGTAGGTGTCCATGGCCATAATATCTTTACCGGGTCCGTCCAGCAGATCAAGGAAAGCATAGCCGAGTTTCCGCTTCTTACAAAATACTTGAAGCATTTCAGCCATTCTAAACCTATTTTTATAGAAGAAGCGGCCGAAATATTGCCGGATAAATATGTGCGTGAATATAGTTTGAAGTCACTGGTCGTCCTGCCAATCTATGTACCTGCCGAAAATAAGCTGATTGGCCTGGCACTGCTCGACCGCGGCGAAAACACAGCGTTTACCGTCAATAATCAGACGTTGACGGCTTTAATCAAGTTCGGCCAATATGGCGGCGAATTGCTGAACAAATACTATGAAGACGCGGTCCAGTTATTTGGCGTGCAGCGTGCCGTCCTGACATTGCGTGAGCGTGAAGTACTGAAGCTGATCGCCGAAGGAGCATCCATCAACGAAGCAGCCGACACCCTCCACCTCAGCAGCTACACCGTCCGAGATTACATCTCAGCCATTATCCAAAAACTAGACGCCAAAAACCGAACCGAAGCAGCCGTCAAAGCCCTAAAAATGCGCCTCATACAGTAACACTTTAAAGCACTGGGGGTCTGACCCCCAGTACTTTAAAGCATCACCGCGCCGGGGGTCTGACCCCCGGCGCGGTGATGCGTTGAAGAACTTTTCTTCTTTCTTCTCTCTCCTTTCCCGCCACCAGCGTGACGGTATTGATTTTTGATGATGTTTCTCGCAAAATATAAGGTGGTGACATATTTTTTATTTAGGGGGGTCCGCTTTTTTATGTGGCAAGAGTTTAAGAAGTTTGCTTTGAAGGGCAATGTCCTGGATCTGGCTGTCGGGGTCATTATCGGGGCTGCTTTCGGAAAAATCGTTACATCGCTGGTGAATGACATCATCATGCCGATTGTCGGATTGGTAACATTCGGCGAGGATTTTTCGAAGCTATCATATAAAGTAATTAAATACGGCGCATTTTTACAATCTGTCGTAAACTTTTTCATTACTGCCTTTGCTATTTTTCTATTTATCAAGCTGATTACACGTTTTAAAAAGAAGAAAGAGGAACAGAAGGTTGAGCCAAAACCTGACTTAAAGGAAGAGCTTCTGATCGAGATTCGCGATTTATTAAAAGAAAATAAACGAATAAATGAAACTTCCTGAGCCTGTCACCGTATATATTATCAAACAAACTTTATGAGGTGACATTGAATGTACGCTTATTCAGAAAAAAAATTAATGCCATCGGTGATGCGCACGTTTGCGATTTCACTGGCAATTGCTTTTATTGGTACAATGGCCGGAGTTTTTGTCCCGCCTGCGCTGTTCCTTCCCCTTGTGATTATCGAGGTTGTGATGCTGATCAGCATATTCTTCTTACGTAGAAAGAAAGCCGTATCGTATACGTTCTTATACGCGTTCACCTTTATTTCCGGGATGACGATGTATCCAGTCATCGCCCATTATGTGGCTACCTCTGGCGCAAATGTAGTCATCAACGCGCTAGGAACAACGACAGTGGTATTTGGCGGACTTGCTTTGTACGCTTCAAAAACAAAGCGCGACCTAAGCTTCCTTGGCGGAATGCTGATGGCAGCGTTACTAGCTTTAATCGCGATCAGCATCTTCAATATATTCTGGCCGCTTAGCTCGACAGGAATGCTGGCCTATTCTTTCATTGGAATTCTTGTATTCAGCGGTTATATATTATTTGATATCAACAGGATGAAGCATTACGGTGTAAGCCCAGAAGAGGTGCCTTTGATGGCTCTAAACCTGTACCTGGACTTCATCAATCTCTTCCTATACATCCTTCGCTTCTTTGGTGTATTATCAAGCAGGGATTAGTAAATAGGCATGACTCAGGCAGCTCGTTTCCGGGCTGCTTTTTACTTTTTACCATAAATAGGTATAAAAACCATTTTTTTATTGAGTTTATTAAGTTTTCAGTCATTTCACCCGGGTATATAAATAGTGCAAGGCCAATACAAAACAAAGAAGGGACTGGTTAAGGTGGAGAACTTTACGGCGACTTCGGAATATGTCATTGGCTATGCAAATGGAGGAAGATTCGCGCTGCTGTCTCAAGGCACGCTGGTCTTTAATCGATGGACGTAACATCGATTCATTCCAGTTGAGTTTTTGAGTACGCAATAACCGAATACGACTTCATCTTCGGTCCATTTGAACCGAGCATAGGCCAATTACTATAACGGAAGGGACTGGTTAAAGTGGAGAACTTTACGGCGACTTCGGAATACGTCATTGGCTTAGCAAACGGAGGAAGATTCGCGCTGCTGACTCAAGGTACGCTGGTCTTTAATCGATATACGTAAAATCGATTGGCCCCAGTGATTTACTTGGTTAAACAGTAAGTGAATAAGTACTCCATAATTGTCCGCACGACCTGAGCAACGCCAAGAACAACATAGAAGGGACTGGTTAAAGTGGAGAACTTTACGGCGACTTCGGAATACGTCATTGGCTTAGCAAGTGGAGGAAGATTTGCGTTGCTGTCTCAAGGCACGCTGGTCTTAAATCGATACATTTAAGTTCGATTTACCCCAGTGAGCAAATTGAATAACAAAAACTGAATACTCCTCCCATCGTCCGTTTGTCGGACTTAAAAAAGGTGCTGGCCTGATGGCTCGCACCTTTTTTAATGAAGTCCTCCTTGCAAAAAAAATGAACATTAAGCTGGTAAGCAAAAAAATATTATCAGCTATCCTTATTTTCAATGTGCTCCCCTAGGTTTATTCAATTCCAGCAAAGGATATTTAATAACTATCAATTACGAGGAGGTTTTTTACATGGAAAAAGATCATATGATTCATAAAGATGGCGAAGTGGATACTAGCAAGGTGGACGAGACTCTTAATCGAATGGACAGCGATCGTGCTGATGAAATTCTTGGTGACTTCAATGAATTCAGATCCTATTTAAGCAAACGAATCCAGCTTGGTAAAACGGCAGGATTAAATGAAGAACAACTCGCAAACACCGCGCAGAAAATCGCAGACTATCTTGCTGATAAAGTAGAACCGCGCAACCGTGAGGAACAGCTATTAAAAGAGCTTTGGAAGGTCGGTACGGAAGAAGAGCAGCACAAGCTTGCACATATGCTTGTAAAGCTGGCTGAATAGTTTTCAATAAAAAATCGCCCCGCATAAAGGGGCGATTTTTTGTTATTTGAAAAACGAATTCTTCTTCCTCCCTTTTAAGATATCTCCCATCCAGCCCTTCATTCTTAAATAAATGTAAAGGCCAACAGTAGATACAAGAATCAAAGCAGCAGCCATCGCGTATCCCAGCTTCCATTCCAGCTCCGGCATGACCTTAAAGTTCATCCCCCAAAGTGCTCCCCAGGCCATGACCGGTGTAAATAAAACCGTCATGACAGTGAGCGTCTTCATAATTTCATTCCCGCGGTGTGTCGATACGACTTCCTCAAGGTTGATCATTGTATCAATTTCTTGCTGGTATGCATTTAAAAGCATTTGAATTCTTTCAATCCGGGTTGCGACTCGGCTGAATTCGGACATCTTATTTATATCACTGCCATAAGCTTCTTCTGCAATATACTTCAGCTCTGTGATCGGGATTAACAAATTCCTCCAAATTAAGAGTTCATGACGGTTTTCATATACTTTCTCCAATATCTCGAGATTGTTCTGTTCTTTCATTTTCCAGAGCAAATCATGCAGCTGCTCCTCGTATTCATCAATTTTTCTTAAGTAATTCAAGAGGATTTCTCCCAGCAAAATAAAAAAACCTTCCACACCATTTTCGGCTTGCTCCATTTGCTTTTGAACACTTTCAGGATTGCAATTCAGTACCGTAAAGTCAAAATCGATTGTGATAAAAAATTCTTTAGAGATATAAAAGTGGAAGATATTTTTTTCATGTTTCTCTTCGATATCTTGTCGATAAATTAAGGAACCCCAAATATATTCTTCTCCCTTTGTTTGTGTATTCAACTGAAGAAAGTTAGCTTGATTACCTTTTATGTTGTTGTACCAGTTATTGCAGGTAGGATATTTAGCAGTGATTTCGTTAAGCTCGGAAGCTTGTCCCTCTTGGAAATCGTGCCACTTCCATTTTCCATCGTTTAAAGTATGCTGCATGGGTTTCAGACCTTTCATTATCTAGTAATAATTAAATAATACTCTTCCCTTAAAAGAACATGTTGAAACGAAAAAGCGGTTTCAACTTGGAAATACTACCAATTGAAATATGTTTTTTATCTCGATAAAGCGGGTAAACAATACCATACGAGGCAGACAAAATCGCTTTAGGCCTCTATGCACTTTCAAAAAAGTGTAATTAATAGGAGGGACTATACTATGCAAACTGGCTCAATGAAATCTGCAGTCATGTTAGGTGTTGGAGCAGCGGCATTGTGGATGGCGATGAAACCTGAAAATAAAACGAAACTTACAAATATGGCAACTCAGATGAAGGATAAAATCATGCCATCAGGAAAAACGGATCTCACACCTGTGGAAAAAGCAGGAAATCCAGACCCGCTTGACGTTGAAGACAACAAGATGGTCAGCGAAGGATCCATGTATGGAGTCAATTATTACAACGAAAATTTACAGCATCAATAAGCTAGCCGGGGACTAACTCCCCGGTCTATTTTTGTTTAATTTCACCCTCAACTACTAATACTATTGGTGGATTGAGGAGGCAGGAGGAATGGGTATTTTATTTATCTTTATTTACCTTTTCATTGTTTTTACCGTAATCGAAATCAATTCTTCGATTTTTGTCGCCACAGGACTTGAGCGGAAAGTTGCCAGATTCCAGGTGATTTCCATGCTGACGGGCACCGGGTTTACTACAGGCGAATCGGAGCTCATCATCGATCACCCAGTCAGAAGAAGGCTGGGGGCTTTTCTGATCCTTTTCGGAGCATTCTCACTTGCGGTTATCATTTCCGCTATCACGCAATTGTTATCAGATACTTTTTATACCATGGAAATAGCCTATATAGCAGGATCACTTCTCGTTATTTTATTCATCCTCCGCGTACCAGGCGTGAAAAACAGGCTGTCTGAAAAGTTGAAGAGTGAAATGGAGGAAACTTATGAGCTGGCCGATTTGCCAATCCGAGATGTTCTGCTGATGGAGGAAGATGATGAGGTAAGGGAAATTTCCATTAGTGAGGAATCTCGCTTTGCCGGAAAGAAGTTTGATGAAATCGTAGGTATTGAGGATGACCTCATTCTTCTCTTCATTAAAAGAGGTGACATTAATATTCGCAATAAAGCGTATCAAACCGAGATCGATCCAGGTGACCGCCTCGTTTTATATGGCAGCAATCCTTTAATTGATGATAAATTTAAAGATGCCTGACCGGCAGAAATAGATTAACTCCCCTTGGTCAGGCATTTGTTATTTTTACGCAGATCGGCGATCCCTTCCTTGCACACCCCATATGGCAGCCATGAGCAATTTTTGCAAAGGTAATCAAGATCCTCTGGTTCAACCTTTTCAGCAGTTAACTGTACTAGGCAGGATTTTAAATAGCTGCTTCCAGGTTCCAGACCTAAATGACGGATGATTTTACCGTCCATTGATAATACATGCTCATTCGACCCCTCACCAGCTTCACAAATTTCAAGCCCCCGGTGCGGGCACGACATACAGGCATCATCGAATGCTGCCACAACCTTTATGTAAAAATCCTGCTCCGGATCGCGTATATCATTTACGATGCTTTCCATCTTTTTCACAAACTCAGGACTATATCCCATCCCCCTGAATCCATGGACACAAAGGAGATGATGTCCCCGCATTACTTTTTCCACTTCATCCCTCCTGACAGTTTTTCATATTCATACATTCTCCATGATTGATGAAAATCCTTTTTTAAATATATCAAAATCCCATCCAGAAAAAGCAGCCTCTAATACCGAGGATACCGTATTGTACTCTTAGCCCTCCACGTAATCCCGATTTTTTTGCAAATCGTTAAATAATGCAAGAACAGGATGACCAGGCTTCCTGTATTCATCCCTAAGATGACTCCCTCCATGTGCCATTCTGGCCTGGAACCTAAAAGGTATATGAGCGAAAACGTGACTGCCGTTGCATAAACAGAATGAATGAAGGCGTCTTTTATCAACCCAAGTCCTATTAAATAGGCCTGCATTGGAATCGTAAAGTAGTGAAACAGGAAATAAGGGGCAAGCAGCTGGACATACACCGCAGCCTCATGTGAGTGAAAGAACTTACTTGTTAAAGGTTCAGCCAAAAAGTAGAAGGCTGTTACGGAAGGCAATCCATATAATACAGTCAGCAGCATCACCTGCTGGAGCAGTTTTTGCAGCTTATGGAACTCTTTTTCCGCGTAGGCCTTGGACACGGTAGGAATCAGGACAATCAAAAATGAGTGGGCGATGAACGCTGGAAAGAATCCAATCGTCATGGCTACTCCGGCAAGCATTCCAAACTGCTCTGTCGCCATCTCCGGGGAAAGTCCCGCACTGACAACCGCAGCCTTGATTAAAAATGGCTGGACCGCATGTGTCAGCGAGTGAAAGATCCGCAGCCCTGTTGTCGGAACCGAAACAGCAACAAGATTTTTCCTGACCTCCCTGCCGCTTAAGTGCTTTCCTGGAACTTTTTTAATCCTTTGATAAGAAAGAATAAACAAGTGCAGCAAATAAAGAAAGACGACGAGCTCACTGCCAGCTAATGTACAAAAAGCAACCAGCAAGGCTGTTTCACTCCCAAACTCAAAGAATTGGAATAAAAAGGTTAACAAACCGAGCTGGACGATTCTTCTCAGAAAATGGGACACCGCAATCTTGCCCATTTGCTGTTTCCCCATAAAAAATCCTCTGGCAATCGCCGAGATTGTCATCACTGGTATGAGCGCGAGCACAACCCATTTCAGCAACGGATGATAGTCCTTGAAAACAGGAATCACTGGCAGTGCCACAGCAGCTGCAATAAAAAGAATGGCAGTGAATACAATTGCAAGCCGGATCGCGTGTCTAATCATGCTTCGGTGATAGGAGTCATCCTTTTCTGCCACCATTTTGGAAATAGATACTGGCAATTCAAAGCTCGCAAGCATCATAATCAGGAAAATCGTCGGCAAAATGGTCATATAGTGCCCCATCCCGCTTCCCCCCAGCTCCCTGGCAAGAATCATATTAACAAGAAACTCCACCACTTCACCAAGAAAGTTAGCAACTACAAGGATTGCCATCCCCTTTAAAAAAGTATTCATAGCTTCTCTCCCACTTCTTTCTCATTTACTTTTATAAACATATGAGACAAGTCCGGACAATATTAAGGAAAGTCTGTTTTCATGTGGGAAGCTTCCTGAAAATAAGTTTATTATAAAAAAAGAACCACTCTATTGAGCAGTTCTTCATCAGATCTAAGATATGTCTTCAAGCTTTAAATACAGAGACTCGCGTCCACGATCTAATTCTTCTTTTTGAGCGTAAAGCTCCTGCAATATTTCTAAATCTGCAACTGTTGCCATCTTGTTTTCGAGCAGAGCAATCTCTTTTTCAAGTGCCTCGATTTGATTCAGGAGCAGGTCCTCATCTACTAAAGAAGCATCTTTTTTCACGGTTTTAACATCGTGTTTCTTTGCTGGCGCAACTGGAACAGGGGCTGACTCCTGGATTTTCCGTTTCTCAGCCTTCTTCACTCTCGCTCTGTCATAATTCCCTTCAATTTCCGTCACCTCACCGCTTTCCAGCCAATAAATTTTATCGAAAAGCTTATTGAGGAAAAATCGGTCGTGCGATACAGCGAGCAGCGTGCCCTCAAAGTCGTCCAGCGCTTCCTCGAGCACTTCTCGTGAATCAATATCAAGGTGGTTCGTCGGTTCATCGAGAACAAGGAAGTTTAGGTCCTGATGCATCAGCTGGGCAAGGCGCAGCCTCATCCGCTCGCCACCACTTAACTGTGATACCTTTTTGAAAACAGCCGGACCGTAAAAGAGAAAGCCTGCTAGAACATTCCTGGCCTCGCCCTCATTCATGACCACTTCGCTTCTGAATGCGTCCAGCACACTGCCATCCTTACTGGAAAGCTCCATGTGCTGTGAAAGGTAACCGATTTTCACATTGCTGCCCAGCCTTGCTTCCCCGCTGTCAGGATTCAGCTCCCCCTGGATCAATTTCAGCAGCGTTGTTTTTCCTGAGCCATTTTCACCAACAATCGCAGCTCGGTCTTGATACTGCAGCTTGAGATTCACACCGCTGAATAGTTCCCGTGTACCGAATGTTTTCCTGGCATCTTTGATGACAAGAACATCCTTTCCGCTTCGGGCACCAGTCTCGAGCTCGAAGTTCATTTTCTTTCTGTTTAAAATTGGACGGTCCAGCTTTTCCATCCTTGCCAGTGCCCTTTCCATGTTGGTTGCTCGCTTATGCAATGCTGAACTTGGAGGATTTGACCGGTTTGCCCAATCTCTCAGACGTTTGATCGCTTCCTTCATCTTCTTGATTTTCTTCTGCTGTTCTTCATACGCCTGGAATTCACGCAGTAATTTTTCTTCTTTTTCCTTAAGGAAGCCTGAATAATTAGCGTGATACAGCTCAATCTCCCCATCTTCCATATCGAGGATTTTCGTCGCCGTTTCATCAAGGAAGTAACGGTCATGCGAGATGATGACTACAGTCCCTTCATAAGATGAAAGGAATTCAGCCAGCCACTCAGCTGCGGTGATATCTAAATGGTTTGTCGGCTCATCGAGTAAAAGCAAATCAGGATTACGCAGCAAGCTTAATGCTAACCCAGCCTTTGTTTTCTCGCCGCCGCTCAGGCTGTTAAAATTTGAATTCAGCAGCCCGGCAATATTTAATCCATTGGCAATCCGATCAATATTGGCATCCATTTCATAGCCGCCGCCAAGAGAAAATTTCTCCTGGAGTACACCGTATTTTGCCAGCAGCCTTTCAAGCATGAACGAATCTTCCGCTGAAGCTGCCATTTCTTCCTCAAGCTTTTGCATATGCTGTTGAACGATTATTAGCTCATCAAAAGCTGTTTTTAAAACATCCCTGACAGTCATCTTGGAATCATATACGGGAATCTGTGCGAGATAGCCAATCCTTAGACCCTTCTTCCAGTGAATCTTGCCTCCGTCTGGCTCTTCCATGGCAGCGATCAGCCGCAAAAGCGTGGTCTTCCCGCTGCCATTCCTGCCGACAAGGCCAACTCTGTCTTTTTCATTTATTTCAAAGCTCAAATCCTGAAATATTGTATTTCCGCCGTACATTTTGCTTATATCGTTAACACTTACTGTTATCATTATATTTTCCTCCTAACGGACCTCTCCTTTCGCCTTAGCACCTGGTCTGCCCTGCGCTTTCGTGCATCAGTTAAGACGCAAAAAAGCCAGGGGCAGACTGCTCTGCTCCTGGCTCCAAATATCACTGAATACAAAAGGAGGGCATAGTGCCCTCCCCATTCACCGATGCTTGTTTTTAAGCGGGAAAAGAGATGATCCTACCGTTTTGTTTTGATATTGAACTGCTAAAAAAGGGCATACGTATCCCGTTGGCAGCTGCAACAGCAAATTTTGCACGGCAAAAATAAAGGAATTCATTCCAAAATCCGCGTACAAAAACAGTCTTGATCATCTCTCTTCACCTCCGTTCATTAAATATTCATTTTTATCTTACTATTCATTCAATAGTATAGCAAGTTTTTTCAAAAGTGTTCTTATGGAAAATCACGTTGATTATTTTTTCTAGATGTTACAGAAAAATTCAGGGTGATTTTTCAGGGGATCGTTTTTTTTATGGCTTTTAATGACCATTCATCTTGTGGAATCTTCAGCGAGTGCTCATTATAGGACTTCTTATGACCACTTATCTGTTGAAATCTCCTGCGAGTGGTCATTACACGGCTTATTATGACCACTCATCAGTTGAAATCCCCAGCGAGTGGTCATTACACGG
>NZ_JBALQL010000003.1:152308-156428 GCF_036964885.1 Bacillus sp. JJ1122
CTTATTATGACCACTCATCGGTTGAGATCCCCAGCGAGTGGTCATTACACGAATTCTTATGACCATTCATCTCATAAAATCCTCAGCGAGTGGTCTTTATTTATAGCTGCTAAAAAATGTCCTCCTTCAAAATTTTCAAATAAAAAAGACCTTAATCAAACGTTTGATTAAAGTCTATCCAAGCCCGTCGTTTCGGGTTTCGGGCTATTAAATATCAATTTTTCCCATATAAGATAATCTTTTGGATTTAGCGTTTAGGTCATCTGTTATGGCGGGTATTGACTAGTAACAAAGGAGTGGGTGGCATTGCTTAGACACGTGGAACTTTCAGATTACCAGCTCTGGATGTGTAAAAAAATAAAGGAAAAGTTAGCTGAAAAGCATGACTATATAAATAGCGCTTCCCATTACCCAAATGAATTTGAAGAACGGGAAGTCATATCCATAGCCTTAAGCGAAATGCTTTTGAAATTAGACGTAATCGACAAAAAAGTGACTTAGATTCCTCGGGGCCAATCGGCCTCTTTTTTGTGCCGTTATTCGATGAAATCTTTATTTCGGTCTTTCCTTTTCAGCTCTTCAAGAATGTCCTTTAAAATCGTTTCCTGCCTTTTAGTACTTGTTACCAGCATTACAAATAAAGCGATCATGACGATTGGAACACCTATCGATGCCATGATTCCAAAAAAACCAAATAATCCCACGAGTCCTTCCATACTATATTACCCCTTTGTTTGTCATAGCTTTTAAAACAACGATGCATTCTAAACACAATGAGCTTTAGAACGCGTATCGAAAATCATCCAAATTCTTATTTCACAAGCGAATGCCTAAAAGCATAGATGACGGCCTGTGTCCGGTCCTGTACCTGAAGCTTGCTCAAAATATTGCTCACATGCGTTTTTACAGTCTTTAAGGCTATGAATAGCTCGTCAGCAATTTCCTGGTTGGTCTTGCCCTCCGCAATCAGCTTCAGAACCTCCATCTCACGCTCGGTCAGCTCTTCATGCGGCAGTAACGTATTCTTCTGACGCATTTTCATCATCATTTTGCCAGTCACTTCGGGCTCTAGTACCGGTTGGCCCGAGTATGTAACCCGAACCGCGTTCGCGATTTCACTCGCCTTCGAGGTTTTCAGCATATAGCTCGTCGCGCCTGCTTCAAGTGCCGGATACACTTTTTCATCATCAAGGAAGCTTGTTACGATGATGACTTTCGCTTCCGGCCACTTTTCGATAATCTGCCTTGTCGCTTCAATTCCGTCCATTTCCTTCATGACCAGGTCCATCAGAATAATGTCCGGTCTCAATGAAAGAGCCAGCTCGACTCCCTCCTTGCCATTACCTGCTTCCCCGACAACCTCAATATCAGGCTGTGCCGACAAATACGATGAAACTCCGATCCTTACCATTTCATGATCATCAACAAATACCACTTTAATCATGCTTCTCACCCGCCACCACTAAAATTGGAACCTTGACTTCAAGCCTGGTTCCTTTATTTTCAACACTGACAATCTTCAGTGTTCCGCCGATTTCTCCGGCGCGTTCATGCATATTCTGGAGGCCATAAGATCCTGCTTTCGTTTCATCCACCTTAAAACCAAGCCCATCATCCACAACCCGCATGATCACCTTATCGTCTCTTTTGATCAGCAGCACTTCCAGCTGCTCTGCCTTTGAATGGCGCAGCGTGTTCGAGACTGACTCCTGCAAGATACGGAACAAGTGATCTTCCACTCCCTTATCCAATGGAAATGGCTCTACCTTCCACTTTATATTCATCGTGACTTTTTGCTTTAATTCGATTAAAAGCTCCTCGATTCCTTCCTGCAGGCATTTCCCTTTAAGAGCAACAGGACGCAGGTGCAGGAGCAATGCCCTCATTTCAAGCTGCGATTGATGGATCATTTCCTCGACCATTTTCAGCTGCTTAGCTTCACGGTCCTCGGAAGGAGCTTTTGTTTCATTGATCGCCGACATCATCATTGATGCCGCAAACAGCTGCTGGCTGACCGAATCATGCAGCTCCCGGGCCAGGCGGTTCCGTTCCTGCGAAATGATTTCCTGGATCCGCGATTCCTGCTCTTCCGCTTTTTCAGTCGCGAGCTTCTGGGATAGCATCGCCTTTTCAGAAATCTGTTTATAAAGCTTTTCAACACGTTTGGATATCGATAAAATTTCCGCGAAAGCCTGGTTTTGCTTTACTTCAGGCTGTTGACCTTCCTCCAGCTCGAACAGCCAGCTGTCAACGGCTTGAAATTGCCTGCGCCAGTAAGTCCCAGACGCAATTCCAAATGCAATTCCGAGCACGACGCTAATGCTGAAGGAAAAAATGATGAAAGGGATGTCCATCAGCTCACGGTTCCATAAATCAGAAAGCCTGGCGATTGGAAAAACCAGCAAATAAGATAATGTCAAAGCCGCAAATAGAATAATTCCAAGGGTCAATCCCCATAAAATCTGGCGCATGATTGAGGTCATATTCTTTTCACCTCGATATTCCCGATGATCATCGACGTGAAGATTTTCACCTTTTGCTCTGCCTCATCATAGCCTGGCGTCTGAAGGAACAAGCTTTGGTTCAGCACCCTGCCTTCCTGATGCTCAAACACCTCGGCTGACCCAGCAACTGCAGAATGGCGGACGGTTACTTCTAAATCATATGGGACAAAAATTTTTACATTCCCAATCATTTTACGGATGAACACGACGGTTTCACCCTTCGGCAGAACGGTCAGGCTAAGATCTATTACACTGTCACCGACACCTGTCTGAATGTTGACGTCGTTCCACTCATACACATGAGTCGGAGTCTCCTGAGGGCCAAACAGACGATTTTTAAACAATGGCGGCTTTTCGATGATCATTTCCTTCTTCTTCTCAATTTCCTGCTCTTGTAAAATGGGCGTGATGACCTCAGGCCTCTTTTTTGACTGGGCGAACTGGTAAGCAAGATAAATCAGCACGGCCAATAGGAAAAATCTGAAGGTCATCATGCTGAAAACACTGCTCAGGAAAAAGAATATTCCTCCCCAGAACAGGAGCTTTCCCGACTTCTTCGGCATTAAGGTGCGGCCAAAATAAATCATCGCCCCGCTTGCAAGAAGGGAGAAAATCAAGCCTTCATTAAAAAACGAGACTTCCAGCAATAGCAGGATCGCTCCAGTGATTGCAATCCAGCTGATATAGTCATTCTTCAAGTTATTCAACACTCTGCTTTCCTCCCTTCCTCTTAATCTTTTACATGGCTATATTGATATTTGTTCAGAGATTTTTGGAATTGCCCTGAATCAAACAGCACTTTGTAAAACGGAATGCATTTTTTGAGGAATTTTTGATGAAGTCCTTTCGGGGTGATATCCAAAAGGCGCAGATGCCTGCGCCTCTTTAGAATACCATGTTTTGCCTATTAAATAGAATGTGTTTCTTTACTTTTAAATTCTTTTTCCAGCTGGGCGATTCTGCCGTCAATCGTATTGCGATAATGAGAGGTTTTCATTTTCTCCTCAAGATTGTCAAGATACGTCTCCATATCAGCAAATCGTGAATAAGCTTTGTCAGAGTAAGAATGGTTATCCAGCACTTGATCCATTCGGTAGTGTGCGCGAGTGACATTTTCACGTCCCATCAATTCCAGCCTGCGGATATGCATATCTTTTAACTTATGCTTCATATCTTCATATTTTCGCTCAAGCTCGAGCTGCTGCTGTGCTGCATTCATTAATGCCTCCTGCAATCTTGCAGCTCTTTCCTCATACTGAGCCTGCTCCTGGCCCGCAAAAGATTGTAGCTCTGCTTCTCCCGCTCTCATCGCAATCTCTGCCTGGTACTTGCGCTTTTCCGCCATCTCAAGAGCCTGATGATGCTCGCGAGTAAACTGGTCCTTCAATTGGCTTTGGCGCTCCAGGAGTTTCCTCACCTTTTCTGTTTCCACTTCACATTCACGAAGATACTGGTTCAAAAGCGCGATTGGATTCTGATTTTCCTTTTTGTCTAGTGCCTCGTGAAGATCTGCCATTACCGTGTTTTTGATTCTTGTTAATAGATTTGCCATTTTAGTTTCTCTCCTTTAATTGGTCATTTTTTTATGGGTGTCTCTTTAAACAAGGCTGTTGATT
>NZ_JBALQL010000003.1:156477-172885 GCF_036964885.1 Bacillus sp. JJ1122
CCAGCTGCGCCCGCAGGAGTCTACGCGCCTTCCACTACAATCAACAGAGTTTATAATCAATATAAATCTTTAACACAGCCTTAAAATTAGTGAAGCCAGCTTTTGATCTACTGCGCAATCTTTCATGCAATTCTCCAACTTAGTTGTTTTTCATCTGAGCCCATTGCTTTTCGAAATTTACGAATGGGTCATTTTCTTCGTAGACTGCTTTCTCTCTTTTGTCCCAGTTTTTATACACAAGGTAAAGGACATATGCAGCTGCGATTCCCAGGATCGCTGGTACGTTAGATGCTGTTGCCATCAGGATGAAGAAACCTGCGATTCCCCAGCCAATTTTTCCGGCTGTTGAATTTGTCTTTAAAAATTGCTTCACTGCGAAGTACAGCACAAGCAAGCTGACTGCCAGCCCCACAAGCGGGCCGAGATTCGAAATCAACACCATCGCAGCAATACCACCGGCAACGACTAAACCAAATTTTTTCATTTTCAATTCCTCCTTATCTCTTATGGTTTAATCTTACCTTTATCGCGAAAAGTCTATAACGTGCCTGAGCTTGATTTTCAAGTAAGACCTGAGGCTGAGATGCGGGCAGGACTGGCGGAACCGCGCTATGAAGAGGGTTGTTGGCAAAGGAAGATATTAGCTGTTATAGAGTGATTTTAACGGGTATCAATTAGAAGGTATCGAGAGGAGGTCATCACATGTTTGGATTGCATGATATCATAAAATTTCTTTGGTCATTCTTTTTGATTTTACCGATGGTAATAATCGTTCATATACTTGGTCATATTACTTTTGGAACTATTTTCGGTGCAAAAGGAATTAGAGTAAGACTGGGCAGCGGAAAAAGACTCTTTTCTTTTTGGAAAATCGATATACACCAATTCTACTTCTGGTCGGGAGACTGCGAATTTGAATATGTAACATTCGATAACCGTTTGTCAAAGACTATTATTTTGTTAGGTGGCTCGGTTTTTAACCTGATTAGTATGCTCTTGCTTAATCTTTTAATTTGGCTCGACTTATTCGAACCCAACATAATGGCTTTCCAGTTTATCTATTTTTCGTTTTATTACTTGTTCTTCGCCCTGCTTCCGATGGATTATCCAGGAGGAGCACACAGCGATGGCAAAGCCCTGTACCGCTTATGGAAAAAAGGAGAACGAGGTGTTTCATCGGTTGACTGCCAGTACAGATGTTAAGCATAAAAATTGAAAATGCCGGCCAGATTTTTAGTCTGGACCGGCATTTTTATTATAAAGAGAGATTTCTACAGCAAATCGAGCGGTTTTCCTTTAAAAGTCCGAGCGAACAAGCCTACTGCTCCATTAAGATAGGTTTATTACTTGTTTGGTTGAATTTATTACTTGTTTGTTCTGGTTTATTACTTGTTTGGTTGCATTTATTACTTGTTGTAGTGTTTTTATTACTAGTTGAGGAATTATTAATTTTTGGGTTGATTTTCGGAACAATGATCCCAAGCTGAATTCATAAGCTCCAAATGACCTAGACTAAATAATAACAACCCTGCAATTTCCAGCAGCAGGGTCATGAATAAAGCTTTCACTTGGTTATAAACAGCTGTGTCCAATAATGTCCGTAATCTCCCCCTGAGGCATAACCGGTTCCTATATGCGTATAGGTCCCGTTCAGGATATTTTTCCTGTGAGCAGGACTGTTCATCCATGACTGGACGACCTCCCCTGCTGTCCTTTGGCCAGCAGCAATGTTCTCAGCAGCATTGCGGTAGGAAACGCCGAAGTGCCTCATCATATTGGACGGGTCACCGTATGTAGGACTTGTATGGGAAAAGTAATTTTTATCTCTCATATCTGCCGACTTGTATCTGGCTACCCTTGATAACTCCCCATCTGGCACAAGCGGTTTGAGGCCATACCTGGCACGTTCTGCGTTTGTCAGCCTGATGACGTCATCATCAATTGACTTGGCTGCACCTAATCCTGGTATATTGATTTTTTGTCCTGGGTAGATCAAGCTGGGGTTGTCAATTTGCGGGTTCGCCGCAATGATTTCTGAAAGTCCGACTTGGTATCGCACTGAAATTTTCCACATAGTATCACCTGGCTGGACAGTATGTACCTGCTGTGCAAACGATATGGCTGGGATCAGCCAGAATAGCAGGAATACTCCCAGTATTACTTTCTTTCCCATCAATCATTCCTCCTCGAATGTTAGGATGAGAAATTTTTTGGAAAATATACTTTAAAATTCCACTCGAGCTTTTTTTCCTTCCTATGCGAAAACAACATCAATCTGCTGCATATAGTTTTAATAAGGGAGGAATGTACATTATGGGCTATCTTTGGGTGATGACCATCGGCTTTGTCATTTGTCTCGGCATGGCTGGCGCAGCGTTTATGTATGGTATTTTTTCATCATTTAATTTGGATGACGCCAGCACCATTGATTTACATGATACAAGAAATGAAGATGAAAAGACCTGATTCTCTATTATTCTCGTAAAATGCCAAAAGGCTGCCAATTGCTTGGCAGCCTTCTTTTATAAGCATTACTTAAAAGTCTCTAGTGTTGTCTAATCGTGTGTTGGCAGGGTTGTCCGAAGTCAAAGGTGCGTCGACTGGGTCTATCACGCCAGTTCTCGTTGTGTCATTAAAGCCAACACGGTTTTCGTCGCGCTCAACAACAACAAGGATTTTCCCTTCTTTTACATAGCCTTCGTAACGGTCAGCTTCATCTTCAGGAATCCCCATTCCGATCAGTGCGCCAGCTAAACCGCCTGCACCTGCTCCGACTGCCGCACCTGTAAGTGTTGCAGCGATTGGTCCTGCAGCGACGATTGGCCCAATACCAGGAATCGCTAATGCGCCAATTCCGGCTAATAAGCCTGTAAGGCCGCCTAAAATGCCGCCTGTTGCTGCACCTGCAGCAAGACCTTCCTCTGTCTTCGTTCCGGTAGCTTCGTTGATGTGATCAACCTCATCATCGTTTTTGCTAATAACAGAGATGTCTTCTGTTGCGTAACCTTGTCTTTTCAAGTCCTCAACAGCCTGGATTGCCTCACGCTCGTTATCATATACTCCAACTAGATGTTTTTCATGTTCATAATACATAATAAATTCCTCCTTAAGACGAGTAGTTTTTTGTAATGGTCATGCAGTCCTTTTTAAAGATACCCGTATAACGGCTGTATAAACATAATGTCGAATGGTTTGCAAGGGTTAATTTTAAAAATGTCATTTTTTCACCCAGAAAAATTCACGAATCAATCTTCTGCAGTATCGCTGTCTAGAAGATCCCATGGTGTGATGACGCCGATCGGCTTGCCATGGCGGTCACCTGTTTCCGTAATGATGACAGCCTGAAGTTTTTTGCCTCTTGTGTGATAGCGTTCAAACAATTCTTCAATTTCATAGAGTGACGCATCCTCGGTCACGAACGTGACAAAATAGTTCTTCCCTTTTGTTAAAAGTTCTTTGATCCGCACATCTTCAAAATGAATGACTTCACTCGAGAAATGTTTCGCCATCCACTGGATGATTTCCGTGGATGTGAGCAGCGCAACATACTTATCATCCTTGTCGTACACAGGGAATCTTGTGAAATCGAACTTATTGATGACTTTAAGTACATCTTTAAGATAAGCATCCTCATAATAGTAAAATACCGGACTTGTCGCAATCGAAAGTGCCGTCTGCGGCTTTTCAAACTCCCGGCAAATTTCCTCGATGCGTTCAACGACCTCGATATGCGGCTCGGCAATATAGAAATCCGCATTCACTCTTTCATGGACAATTGCATTACGCAGCTTTGCGAACTGGTGCAAATCACTCTTATATTTGCGGATGAGCGAATGGTTTTTATAACCTGAATATAACAGCTCAACGAACGCATCACTTTCTGTTTCCTTGACCATCTCCCTTAAAGCCTTGTGAATCCTGTTAAAGGCTGTCTCGAATTTGCCGGACTGCTCCTTATGATTGACCTCTTGTGCATTTTCATCATTGCTTGCTTCTTTTCCTGCGTTGCTGCCTTGCTTTTTCGTCTCATTTGTTTGAGCTTTATTTCCTTGTGAGCGCTGAGATTCTGCGCTGATCATCTGATTTCCGATTTGTTTCAAATGCTTATCATCATTGCCGTTTGATCTTTGCTTCCGGTTATCCCCTGTTCCATTTGGTCGTTCTGAAGATTTGTTATTATTGCTGATTTGCTTTTTATTTCTTTTATCACCTTGCTCTTGTTTCTCAACACCATTTTGTTTCTTGCCTTTTTGGCGTGGCTGTCGAGTATTCTTTTCGGTGTCATCTTCAGTACGTATTTTTTTCGTTTGTGCCTGTTGGTGTTCCTTGACCTGCTGATCTTTATTGTTAATTGAATTCTTCTTATTTTTCTTTTGTTCTTTTTCCTGTGTATTTAAAACCGTTTGCTTTTTATTGGATCTATCTTTAACCTGAGTATCATTAGCCAAAATGGTCCCTCCAAAATTCATATCATCTTACATTATTGTTACTACCCTAAATACCTGTTTTTGTAATCCTGGTTATATAATCTAAAAATACCAGAACAGGTGGATTGTTGGCCTCTTTATTTTTTTACTTTATAAAAGTTTGTTACAATTAATGGTGTACATACATGATTTCCATTTAACATATTGAAGGATTTATTGAAAATTAATAAAGAAAAGAGCTGGATTTTTAGTGGCAACAACAAAGAAAAAACGATTGGTAAAAGAAATAAAGCAGGTGGTCATGATTACGATCGGGGCAATCGTAGCGGCATTTGGGCTTGATATGTTCCTCGTTCCTAATGCAATTTTGGATGGAGGAGTGATCGGGCTATCCATTATTGCGGGTGAATTAACCGGCATTTCGATGAGTATCTTTTTAATTATCTTCAACATCCCGTTCCTGTATATTGGATATCGGAGAATGGGCTGGAAGTTCACGCTCCGCACTTTATATGGAGTTGTGATTTTATCAGGAGCTACAGCCTACCTGCACCATTTTGACCGCGTTACCGATGATTTATTTTTAGCAACGATTATTGGTGCCGTAATCCTAGGTACAGGTGTTGGTCTAGTAATCCGGGCTGGCGGCGCATTGGATGGGACTGAAATTATCGCCATCCTCGTAAGCAAAAATCGTACCGTGTCAGTCGGACAAATTGTGATGATCATGAACTTTTTCATCTTTATTTTAGCGGCCTTGTTAGTATTTAGCTGGGAAACGGCCATGTACTCCATCATTACCTACTTTATCGCATTTAAAATGATCGATGTTGTTGTGGAAGGTATGGAGGAATTAAAATCAGTGACGATTATTTCAGACTTCCCTGAGGAAATCGCTGAAGCATTATTAAGAGATCTAGGACGCGGGATGACTTATATTCATGGCGAAGGGGTTTTTACGAACGAGCCTAAAAAGATCATCTATACCATTGTGAGTCGTATTGAACTGTCCACACTGCGCTCTACCGTCCATGATTTGGATCCAAATGCATTAGTGGCAATCGAGAATGTCGCCGATGTAACGGGAAGTAACTTTGGGAAGAGCAATGCGCATTAATTTTGGCTGGGAATTCTGCTGTAATCAGAGGCCACGAAATTCGAAGGGAATTCTGCTGTAATCAGTGTATTCTCTATAAAAATTGGGGTAATATCTACGGGATATCAGTTATTTTCTACGTTATTCTGGATATTCTCTGTGAAGCGGAAGTTATTTTCTACGGAATCCCAGATCTATATTTACCATAGAAACACTCTTGTTTATACGACAAGGGTGTTTTTTTTGTAGGATTTAAAAAAGTGCCCCGCATTCCCCGGGACACTTGCATGTTAATCGATTGGATTGTTCATCTTCTTTTCTTTTTGGCCGGTTGTGAATTCGACGAGTTCTTCAGGTGTGTTGTTGCCTTTTTTCTTATTGTTATTCCGCTGTGCATTTGCATTGCCAAGTTTTGTTTTACCCATACTTTCTCGCTCCTTTTGATGGATTCAAGAAGTAGTATGGATTTTTTCCTCAGTGTTTATTCTGAGTTCAGGTGCTCTCCGTACCATTGTTGCCTGCTCAAATGAATACGCCAGCTTAATCAGCAGCGGTTCGCTGAAGGCGGTACCTGTAAAAGTAATGCCGACCGGCTCACCTTCTGATGTATATCCTGCGGGAACAGTGACTGATGGGTACCCTGCTTTCGAAGGAATCGTCGAACCATCCATCGGAAAAAGAATAGCGTCCACTCCGTATTCCTTTAATACATAGTCGACACCCTGTTCCCGGGACATATAGAAGTTATATTCAAGCTCATTCAAGTATTCAGCCTCCGTCAACGTTCCGCTTGTCTCTTCAGATTCATGCAAAATCTCCTGGCCGTACTTCAGCGTTTTTTCGCCATGCTTATAATTGAAAGCAATTACGTCAGCAAGCGTCCTGATCGGAATGTTAGGAGCTAACCGGCTTAGATAAGCATTTAAATCTGCCTTGAACTCATAGCTTAGCACTTTATAGCCCCAATTCGCCTTTGAAGCGGGAATCGCCATTTCGACTACTTCAGCACCAAGTTCTTCAAGCTTATCAACCGCTTTTTGAAAAATTTGCTCCTGATCCTCTGATAATTTTCCAATATACTCTTCACGGGCAATCCCGATTTTAGCGCCTTTCAGCACTTTACGATGAAAGAGATCGTTGTTATCGAATTCCGGCAATGCCAACATGGTCGCAGGGTCTCCAGGATCCTGTCCGGCAATTGCTTTTAAAAGGTAAACCGCATCTTTTAGCGTTCGTGCCATTGGACCAGCTGTATCCTGTGTATGGGCAATCGGAATGATTCCCGCCCTGCTGACTAGACCGACCGTGGGCTTGATTCCAACAAGAGAATTTTGGGATGCCGGATTTAAAATCGAACCGTCCGTTTCTGTTCCAACCGCAACTGCAGCCAGGTTTGCAGCAATGGATGCACCAGATCCTGCACTCGAGCCGCCAACATCAAATTTTTCAGGTCCATAAGGGTTCAGAACCTGGCCGCCTCGCGAACTATACCCGCTCTTCATCCCATTCGCCATGAAGTTTGCCCATTCCGTCATATTCGTTTTGCCAAGGATGACCGCTCCTGCTTCCCGAAGCTTGGCAGCTACAAAAGAATCCTTAGGGGCAATCGAGTCCTTCAGCGCCAGCGAGCCCGCACTTGTATGCATTTTATCGTGTGTGTCTATATTATCCTTCAGCAACACTGGAATACCATGGAGCGGACCTCTTGGACCCTTCTGCTTGCGTTCTGAATCTAGCGCAGCAGCGATATGTAATGCGTCTGGATTCAATTCAAGGACAGAATGGATCGTCTTATCAAAAACAGCAATCCTAGCCTGGTACATCAGCACAAGATCATGCGAAGTCAGTTCGCCGCTATCCATTTTCGCTTGCATCTCATCTATAGTAGCTTCAGGAAGCCACTCTTCCATTAAACTTTTTAAACGAGGATTATTCATTTTTAGGTTCCTTTCCAATTTAAACTACACATATATATTCTTAATTTTTATTGAAAGTCCTTTTTTTAAAAGGCTTTGATAAACTTGTCCATTGTTTTCTGCTCCAAGCAGCATTAAATCCACAATAAAAAAAGCCACAGGTTTCCCCGCAGCTTTACGAAATCTTATTTTGCAGCTTCAACCATTTTACCGTGATAAAATTCTGCTAAAACTGGCTCAATAGTGAGCGCTTTACAGAACTTCTTCAAATCGCGCTCTTCACGTTCGTTGACGATGGAGATGACGGTTCCTTCTGCTCCAAAACGACCTGTCCTGCCTGAACGATGGATGTATTGGTCCAGTTCCCTTGGAAGGTCATAATGAACAACATGGGTCACGCCTTTAATATCGAGTCCGCGAGCTGCGATATCCGTGACGAGCAGCATCTCACTGTCTCCTTCTCGGAACTTCTTTATAAAACGCTGGCGGTCCTGCTTCCCAAGGTCACTGTGAAGCTGGCCGACATGGATGTCCTTGAATTTCAGCTTGTCAGCTGCAATTGTGAGGTTGGCGATATCTTTTATAAAAACAAGTGCCTTGACCCCTTTAAGTCGGGCGATTTTTTCAAGGATTTTAATTTTGTCGCGCTGCTCGCTGACAAAGTAGATGTGGTCCACGTTTGCAGCTTCGATCGTTTGGTCTTTTTTCACCTTGATCACTTCAGGATCTTTCGCCAAATTTTTAACCGACTTTTCAACAGCCGGTGGAAGAGTCGCGGAAAAAAGAAGCAGCTGGCGCTGGTCAGCCAGTGTAGCCTTGATGATGTTATTTATTGTTTCGCTGTGCTCCGGAGTCAGCAGCTGGTCCCCTTCATCAAGAACAACCGTCTGGACTTTATGCATCTTCAGCTTTTTCTGCTTAATCAGTTCATACGTCCTGCCAGGTGTCCCAACAATGATGTGCGGGCTTTTCTTCAGCTTATCTATCTGCCTTTTCAGGTTGGCTCCGCCAATAAGAGTTGCCGCTTTTAGCTCGGTGCCCTCTCCCCATTTCTGGATTTCAGAAAGGATCTGCATGACAAGCTCCTGTGAGGAAGCCAGAATGACTGCCTGTGTATTCTGCATCTTCGGATCGATTTTATTTAAAACCGGAAGCAGGTAAGCTAGCGTTTTGCCAGTACCAGTCGGTGATTCCGCAATCACATCTTTTCCTTCTATTATTAAAGGAATCGTTGTGGACTGGACAGAAGTTAACGTTTGGAAGCCTGCTTTTTCCCAGGCCTGCTGGAGGAATGGTTTCAATTGCGCAATAATTTGTTGAGTGTCTGACATAATTTTCTCCTTCAACTTAAATCTTCATAGTAATGATACTAGCTAAAACGGATTCATAAGTCCAGTATTGCCGTGAGGTTTTGCAATTAAAAGCTGTGTTGGAGATTCCAGCTTTAGTTTTCAATATAAAACATTGAATTTACCCAAATACCTTTATAGTCGATTCGAAGATTGTATGAACGAAAAAAATGGTTTATCTAGAAATTCCGAACGATTTTTCCAAATAATAAAGGACACCTGGCAAAAGCCTCTTTTCGGCGGGGAAACTTTATTGATATTAAAGTCGCAAATTAATACCATACCAAATCATACAAAAAGAGCAGGCATACCTGCTCTAATTTTCCATCAGAATATCTTTTAGTTTTTGGGCATCTTCTTTGTCTAAGGTTCCTAAAGCATTCTTTTCTCTGTCAATAACCGTTGCTGATGCCACGTCTTGATTAAACCATATTAAATAATCATATAATCTTTCTGGCATATTTTTATCAATCGTGAAGAATAAAGTAGCTTTCACATCTTCTTTTCTAGCCATTTCAGACTTTACGTTCTGTTCCCACTCTATTCCTGCAAATAAATCTCTTAAAGCTTTAATCTTTTCTTCTTCTGTAATGATTATTTCATTGTCGCTGTTTTCGCCTGTGAATATTTGAACATCCACTCTAGTTAGCTGGTTTAAATCAAACTCTTCAGGGACCTCATTTGCACATCCGATAATAGTTATTAAAATAATTGTAAAAATAGATAAAACGACAAAATTTCTTTTCATTCGAGAACCTCCGAAAATTTTGCTCTTCTAAGTATATTCGACACTTTTCATTTATGCCCTTTTAACCTATTTCAATATGTACATAGCATTTCAACGATTACCATAAAAATAGCACCTTAAACAGCGAAGACAATCAGCTTTAACAGAGCCATATCAATAAAAAAAGACAGACCACTAAATACTAGTTGGTCTGTCTTTGAAATATTTAGTTTTTAACTCCCAAAGGAGATAGGCGAAAGCCCGATGTCCTTCTCAGTAATTTCTTATTTGTGGATCCAGACAGCACCAGCTGAGTTGTCTTTCGCTTCGCCGATAACCTGGAACTTAAGGCCTAATTGTGGAACCTTGCGTCCTGCATCTGGAATCAGGTCGTTCATGTAAGATTTAGAATCATCGAATCCGGTTACACCTGGAAGTCCTTTGTAATCATAAATTCCACGTGATGGAGAATCGATGTACCATGCAGGAGTCTGATCCATTGAGAATGCAGCATCTGCTACCTGATAACGTGTACTTTGATTGACTGATGGTTGGCCCTTAAGCGTTCCAACAATCGCTTCTGGATGTGAATCGACTGGTCCAAGGAAGCCTTCACCAGGATGGATTCCAACCCAGTTATCTGTGAATGAATCATCCGCATACCAGACTACCATTCCTGTATTGTACTTAACACCGCGGCCAGCTAAAAGTGCTTTATCAGAACCAGCGTAGTTTCTCCACTCAAGGTAGTAGTAGTGGTCTTTTAAGAAGATACCGTTTGACTGGACAAAACCATCAAGGGTAACTGCAGTGTCGCCTTCAGCGCCATCTGCGAATACTTCTTCACCGTCAACTGTCAGCTTTAACTCGTCCATTGCAAAGCCTTCAGGAGCCAAACCGCCATCTGTTACATATTCAAATACAAGTTTTACTTTCTTGCCGGCAAATTGGCTTAGATCATATTTTACATCTGCCCACTCGCCTTTAGTAGTATCCATTCCACCTGCTGCATTTGTGTCGCCAATTTTATCAAGTTCTACTTCTTCGCCATCAGCAGTAACTGCAGTGACATAAACATAGTCATAATCGAATTCAACTTCATAGTTCGCTTTGTAACTAAATTCAGCCTTTGCAGCATTTGTTAAATCGAACTCAGGAGTTTCCAATGCAGTATGAAGATCATCGCCTTTTTGGCTGTAATAGTACTTGCTGCCAAACTTCGGCTCGATTCCCTTCACTTCCTTCTTAGGAAGGTTTACTTTTACAATCCCTGCATTCTTAGACTTCGTAACACTCTGGTCAATGACTGCTGCCATACCATTTTTATCAATGTCTTCGTAGTTTACTTCTGTAATATTGGCCCAGTTGCCGCCAATTGTCTTTTGGAAGAATTCTTTGTTCTGTGGAGAGAAGCTTGGTGCTTCTGTTCCTGCGATATTGCCGTTCCAGCTTCCGCCGCTCATGATGGACCATGATGCAACAGGGTCACCTTGGCCAGTGTACTGAGTGTCATACTCGTCAGGAAGACCTAGGTCATGTCCAAATTCGTGAGCGAATACGCCGACTGCACCGTCTTCAGGCTCGATTGTGTAATCGAATGCAGCCATTCTTCCTTCTTTCCAGTAGTCAACATTTGCCTTTGTATTCGGTACAGAATAAACGCCGCCCAAATTCCAACGATGTGACCAGATTGCATCATCACCAATTGCTCCGCCGCCAGCTTCCTGTCCAACACCTGCGTGCAGAATCATTAAGTGGTCGACCAGGCCGTCCGGTTCGTTTTGATCTCCGTCACCATCAAGGTCATACTGGTCAAACTTATCATAGTCTGCCAAGTTAATGCCTGAAGCTACCGCTGCATTCAAAGCATCCTTTACTAAGCCGCGAGGTCCTTTTGTTCCTGGTTTGTTATCATGGCCGCCTTCAGGATTGTCGCTGCCGTATTCAGCATAGTTTCCTGGTACTGTCAGCCAATCAGAAACCTTCCCATCCACTGTATAGCTTCCACCGGATTGCTCTTCATAATATTGTTTGAACGTTTTTACTTTCTCACCATTGAAAAGAGTGAAATCCTCGTCTCCAAACAACATTTTTTCATAATGTTCTTTGTTGAAGTCATCAGAATACATATATCCTGGTTCCTGCTCGATGTTGTTGTGCTTGAAGTCTGCATATTCTACAAGAAGGACAAGAACCTCATCCTCACGCACATCACCGTTATAAGGCGCCTGCTTTGCAGAATCAACTTTGACTGCACCAGTCGGCTTTCCTTTTTTAAAGTTTTCATGTCCCTTATTAAGCTGCTTGGAAAGCTTATCTTTTTGCTTTGTTACAAAATCCTTCGCCTTATTATCAAACTCTTTTTGTTCCTTTGTTAACGCCTTGTCAGCCTGACCTGGCTTTTCGCCTTGCTTCTGCTTAATATACTTTTGTACTGCTTTAGTCACTTCAGCTTGAGAAGCACCTTTAGCAATTAACCCTCTTTCCTGCAATGCTTTTGCCAACCGATCCTGGTCGACAATATTTAAATCTATCGGTGCGGATACAGGCGTTGTTGATGCAGCTGCATGTTTTGGAGCTGCAGTCGTTCCTGCAAACGTACCAGCAAATAATGTGGAAGCGAAAACAGCGCTTGCCGCCATGCTGGATAGAACCTTTAATGAATTTTTCTTCTTCAAGAGAATTCCCCCTGCTATTTCAATAGTTTCGATTTTTCATATTTCCGAAGAATCTGATTTGAATTGTAGCAAGGTTTTGAAATATTGTAAATTTTTAAAATATAGTAATAATTACCCGTATTTTTTTTGATAAAAACGTTAAATTTACCATATTAATGCAACTTAACAGTCTTTATACCCAACCAAATATTTGAAATAAGTGTAAATAAAACTATTTTAGTAAACTTCTTGATTGGGAAATTTTCTTTCGCTACACTAAATTTGATTCCATTTTCCTACAAGGAAAATAGTGGAATACTAGTTCCGGTACATAGAAACAATCAATTTTTCACCCTATCAGACTCTAATTATTGTAAAATTAGTAAATCTTTACGATAAGAACTTCCATTTAATCATAAGATTGAAATAGGTCTCTGGTGGTAATGTAGTGATAGAACTATTTTTAGAGGAGTGTTAGCAACATGAAAGAATTGTTAAAAGAACTCTTGCTGATTGACAGTTCCACAAAGGAAGGTGCCAATCAGGCTGTAGAGTTTTGCAAACAGTGGCTGATAGAACACGAAATTAAGCCAGATTTAATCGAAAATAATGGTTATAAAATGCTAGTGTGCGAGATTGGCACCGGGGATACAACTATTGTTTTCAATGGCCATGTGGATGTCGTTTCGGGTAAAAAGGAACAGTTTATCCCTGTTGAAAAAGATGGGCGTTTGTATGCCCGTGGTGCAGCGGACATGAAGGCAGGCGTCGCTGCGATGATGGTCGCGATGAAGGAATTGAAAGATCGCAAGCTTGGAGTGAAGATCCAGCTTCAAATTGTGTCGGATGAAGAAATCGGCGGTTTTAATTGTTCAGGTTATTTAGTCGAAAATGGCTATCGTGGAGATTTTGTCATTTGCTCAGAACCGACCCAGCTAGGGATTGCCCTCCAGGCAAAAGGGGTCCTTCGGCTTGAAGTGGAAATAAGCGGGAAATCCGCCCACGGTAGCCGGCCATGGGAAGGTGAAAATGCGATTGTAAAGGCTTATAAGGTTTATGAAAAGCTAGTGGATCTGCCTTTTACTAAAGATAACTCGGAATTTTATCCTTTCCCTTCTGTTAACCTTGCCATCATCTCTGGCGGAGAGGTTTTTAATAAAGTTCCAGACCGCTGTGTCATGTCCCTGGATATTAGATATCTTCCTGGGCAGAACCCGGATGTCATTATTCAGCAAATCGAAAATATCTCCGGCGGGGAAGTCCGCGTTGGACTCCATGGCATTCCAGTTGCAACAGAGAAGGATAATCGATTTATTACTCAGCTGAGACCTTTGCTGGAGAAACATATTGGTGGAGAAGCCGTTCTGTTTGGCCAGCACGGGGCTGCTGATACCCAGCATTTCTCTGCTCATGGGATTCCTGCAATTGAATTTGGCCCTAGCGGCGGAAACTGGCATGGGGACGATGAGTTTGTGGAGCTTGAGTCGATTGAAATTTATAAGGATATTTTGATTGATTATGCAACGAATTTCAGTTAATACAAAAGACAGCCCTCCGGCTGTCTTTTTACCTGCTTGAACGGTATTTTTTTGACCATGAGTAAAACAGCAAGCCAGCAACCAGGACAATTTGCAGCAAGAAGACAGCCGAATCCCAAAAACGCAGGCTATTGAATGGTTCTGTTAGACCAGGCAGCATGAATTCTTTCATCGAAAATATGATTTGCGGGATGTAAAATTTAGCAGTAATAGCTATGGTCAGGAGAACTCCTGCCAGATAAAAAATAGCATATCTGCGTACGAGCTTTTCTTCTCCTGCAAAGGTTTCTGTATGGCTGACTTTAAGGAATGGCAGCCACTTGCTTAAATAGTTCTGGCCATTTTCCATTAGGTTGTAACAGCCTGTCCAGTTTTCAATCATATAATATAAATCTGTTTTCATAAACACCGCTGCTTGGTACACCAGACGGATGAAAGTATCCAATACTACTAATTTCAGCAGCCCTGTCAGGATTGATTCTTCACTTGTGAAAAACTGCGCTGTTAAAACGATGAACAAAACGGTCATATCAAAATACATACCAGCAAGGTACAGCTTATTTCGCTTTTCCGCAGGCAGTTTCCACACCTGAGACATGTCCGTTTCAAGGACAACAAAGAATAGCCGATGCCCGAGTTCTATCCTCGCAGGCAAACCCTCAGACCTGACCGCCAGAACATGCCCGAATTCATGAAGGATAACAAGAAGGAAGGTAATGAACAGCCATGCTGCAACGTTTTCAATCATGAGATCGAAGACAAATAGATCTTTATAATGCGGAAATAAATTTGGCTTTAAAATTAGCACACCAACACTGGCAGCAAGGAAAGCTATGTATAGCTTGACGGTTATTTTATTAAAGAAAAATTTGCCGAGGTTGACAGGAATCCATGAATATCCTAATTCCCCCTTAGGTCCATTGCTTCTAGTAATCTCTTTTCCATCCAGTTTGCTTACCAATTCAAACTCAACTAACTGGTTGACGAATTCAAGTATGTCGATTTCATCTTCTGGGTATTTAAGCTTGAGAGTACATTCAATTTCTTCTAGATTGATAGATTGGTTAATCAGTTCAATTGCATCGACGGAGGGTATAGGCATCTCGTAAAATTCTTCCAAATCAATATCTTCAACTATAAAGTGGTTTTTATCTTTTTTTATGTTCAACGGACGCAAGGAAACTTTTGTCGCGTAGCTTAAATTCATATAATCACCCATTTAGTAAAATAGGGATGCAGCAATACGCTAACACCCCTTCCATTATTTAAGGTAAATATGCACACCACCAGCAAGTTGTTTTAACCTTTTTTAGTTTGCGAATTTTCATAATATCACCTCCCTACAACTAATGTTATTTTGAATAGGGAGAGCTTCGGACCAATTATATTTCATATGAAATGCAATCCATTCTGGAAAAACCTCTTTAAACAGTTCCACTAAATGGGGATCGAATTGTGTACCTTTTCCTTCTATTATCCTTTTATATGCTTCTTCAAGAGACATTGCCGAGCGGTATGAACGCGATGAAGTCATAGCATCAAATGCATCAGCAATTGATACAATTCTCGCTAAGAAGGGAATCTCATCACCTTTTAGCTGTTCTGGATAGCCTTTCCCATCCCATCTTTCATGATGGGACTTTATAACGTCTATACTTTCTCCGAGTCCCCTTACTTTGATAATAGCTTCAGCACCTACCACAGGATGCGTTTTTATTACTTCATATTCATCCTTTGTTAGTTTGCCTGGTTTCGTTAGGATAGAATCTGGTATGTTTACTTTTCCTATATCATGGAGTAAGCACGCATATGTAAAAGTTCTAAGTTGATCTAATGAATATTTTCCAGTCAAAGCTGCTAATGAGTTTGCATAAAACGCAACCCTTTCGCTATGCCCTCTCGTATAAGGATCTTTAAGTTCGATAGTAGCTATTACACCTTTTACAATCCCTGAAAGTTGGTTATCATATGATGTCTTTATTGCCTCAACATACCCTTTGAAGCGTTTCAATATAATAAATCCTAACATTGACAGTATTACTATCAGTGCAACCGGAAATATTACTGCAGTGGTTTGTAACAATAAACCAATAAAAACATATTTAAACATTGTTCCAAGAGATACTGCCCAAAAGAAGAGTGAATTTACAAAAATAGGCGCAAAAAGGATTAAAAAAACTTCAACAATATTCCCACTTTTATATTCTAACCCACTGCCATAGTAAGTTAATGAATCAAATAACGTAGTTAGAATTGTATAAGTAATAAAGAAAAAGTATTTTACCCAAAAAAGCCGCCCTTTTTTCATCATAATTATTACAATGGGCATTAACAAAATAATTAAGAAGTAATAATAAAATCTCATATTGTCAAAGGGTTGAAGTTCCTGCTTAGTAATAAACTTTGGATAAATATAAAAATAAAAACTTTCAAAAGAAAGAAAAATCATATAAAACAAAGCCAAAAACCACTTTATGGCCCTTTTTTCTTCATGGTTTAAAGATGAATCTTTTATTATGTTTTGCATCTTAATTCCCCGATTCTGGTCAAATACCTTAGACGTTGTTTACCTTCATATCGCCAAAAAAAAAAATGGTTTAATAGATTTAAATTAAATTAAATTAAATTGTTACTATTTTCCCACCTTTGATTCGTCAATCATCGACATTTTTCTCCATTATAAACCAAAAGGACTATT